>NZ_SJWV01000056.1:0-24283 GCF_004352695.1 Escherichia sp. KCJ4928 | reverse complement strand
ATATGATAGATGGCTTGTTTATAACGATGAAAATTTAGAAAGGGCATTGTGATCTACAATTGGAAGAAACACAGATTTAACTAAGTTTCATATACAAACATCTCGTGAAACTTTGAAAAATAAAAGCCTTCGATATTTCATATGTTTAATAAGTTTTTCTCTAATTTGTTGATCAACAATACCAGGAGGTGATGCACCACGCCCTGAATTTGAACTTAATAATCACTCTCTCTCCGGCAGCATAATCACAAACCTTGTCCCCCGCGCATCTGACGTTACCGCAACCGTGCCTTTATGCGCGACAACAATCGATTTCACTATCGCCAGCCCAATACCGCTACCTTCACCTTTTCGCTGGCGGGAAGGGTCAACGCGATAGAAACGGTCAAACAATCGCGGTAAGTGCTCGGGCGCAATGGGCGTACCGGGGTTTTCGACGGAAACTTGCACCTGATGATTGACCGTCTGGCAGCGCACTACAATAGCCTCACTGGGTGGCGTATAACGCAGGGCATTAGAAAGCAGGTTGCTTAACGCCCGACGCAGCATCAGCGGATCGCCCGCAACCTGACATTTGTCGCCAACAAACCGCAACTCCACGCCGCGATCTTCCGCTAACGCCTCGAAAAAATCGAACACTTTGCCGATTTCATCCGCCAGGTTGAGCATTTTCTTTTCGGGGATTAGCTGGTTGTTATCGGCCTGAGCGAGAAACAGCATATCGCTGACCATTTTCGCCATTCGCGTCAGCTCTTCGAGATTAGAGTAGAGCACATCTTCCAGCTCCTTCTGGCTGCGAGACTGGCTGAGGGCGATTTCCGTTTGCGTGATGAGATTGGTAATCGGCGTGCGAATTTCGTGAGCGATATCCGCTGAGAAATTGGACTGGCGGGTAAAGACATCCTCAATACGCTCGATCATATGGTTGAACGACAGTACCAGCTGTTCCAGCTCAATGGGCACGGTCTGCGGGTCAAGGCGAACGTCGAGATCTTTCGAGGTGATATTCTGGATTTGACGGCTGACGCTGCGGATCGGCGCGTGACCTTTATGTACCGCCAATAGCACGATAAAGACGATCAGGATGCTGATGACAGATGCGGTCATAATAAGTTTATTCATCAAATCATTTATGTAATGAAGATGAAAATCGATCGAAAGCGCGATGTAGAGCGTATAAATCGGTTTGCCGTCCACCAACGGGCCAACCGGCAAGTTAATCATCCGCCAGTTGCTGTGTTCCATATGCCCGTGACCGTGGCCTGGCATCATCATCGTCGGGCCGGAAAGGAGATACACCTCACCGCCCCGCGCGTCTTTATCGGGTATGGCGTCACGCGTAAACTCGCGGATATCCGGCGCACCGGGGGAGTGATACACCGTTTTGCCGTGGCTATCTGCCAGGGAAATCAACACGTTGGAATAACCACTGACGATATCTTCCAGCGTCATTAAGCGTCGGGCTTGCGTCTCGTCAGGATGATTAAGTACCCGTTCAAGGGTGGCGCTAATTTCTTTTAAATCATTAATATCCTGCTCGGCAAAATGCACTTTCACTGAGTGGATCATGAACCATGCAAAGGCGAAAAACGCCGCGATGGTGGCCAGGCTGATAAAAAAGGTCAGACGGGTTGCCAGCGAAAACGGGCGCTGAAATGGCTTACTGACCATCCGGCACCTCAAGCATATAGCCCACGCCGCGCACGGTCTGAATCAGCTTCGGCTCAAAGTCGTTGTCGATTTTGCCGCGTAGCCGCTTCACCGCCACATCAATGGCGTTAGTGTCGCTGTCGAAATTCATGTCCCACACCTGCGAGGCGATAAGCGAGCGGGGCAGCACTTCGCCCTGATGGCGGAGAAAAAACTCCAGCAGAGTAAACTCTTTACTGGTCAAAGTGATGCGCGTGCCGCTGCGGGTGACTTTGCGGCTGACGAGATCGACCATCAGGTCGGCAACCTGAAACTGACTTTCGATAATTACCGCCGCCCCGCGCCGCAGGAGAGTGCGCACCCGCGCCAGCAGTTCAGCAAAAGCGAATGGTTTCATCAGGTAGTCATCTGCCCCCAACTCCAGCCCCTTGACGCGATGTTCAATGGTGCCAAGCGCGGTAAGCAACAGAATCGGCATCCCTTTATTGGCGGAGCGTAACATGCGCACGATATCCCAGCCGTTCACGTCCGGCAGCATAATATCGAGGATTATCAGATCATAATCACCGGTCATCGCCAGATGGTAGCCATTCAGCCCGTTGTCGGCCAAATCGACCACAAAACCGGCTTCGGTTAACCCTTTGGTCAAGTATTCTCCGGTTTTCTTTTCATCTTCGACAATCAACAGTTTCATATTTCCTCCGCATGTTGCCCGGGCAATTCTAGAGTAGCGGGATCAGATGGCAATCGCTTATTGGCAAAATGACAATTTTGTCATTTTCCTGTCACCGGAAAATCAGAGCCTGGCGAGTAAAGTTGGCGGCATAAAATCATCAGAAATTATGAGCCTATGTCTCCTTGTAAACTTCTGCCATTTTGTGTGGTCCTTGCGCTAACCGGTTGTTCACTGGCACCGGATTATCAGCGCCCGGCAATGCCCGTACCGCAGCAGTTCTCACTCAGCCAGAACGGCCTCGTTAACGCAGCAGATAACTATCAGAACGCGGGCTGGCGCACCTTTTTTGTTGATAATCAGGTGAAGACGCTGATTAGCGAGGCGCTGGTGAATAACCGGGATTTGCGCATGGCGACGCTGAAAGTGCAGGAGGCACGGGCGCAATATCGTCTGACCGATGCCGACCGCTACCCACAGCTCAATGGCGAGGGCAGCGGCAGCTGGAGCGGTAATCTTAAAGGGAATACCGCCACGACACGGGAGTTTTCGACCGGCCTTAACGCCAGCTTTGACCTCGATTTTTTCGGTCGCTTAAAGAACATGAGCGAAGCCGAGCGCCAAAATTATTTAGCCACTGAGGAAGCTCAGCGCGCGGTGCATATTCTGCTGGTTTCTAATGTCGCGCAAAGCTATTTCAATCAGCAACTGGCGTATGCGCAATTGCAAATAGCTGAAGAAACGCTGCGTAATTATCAGCAGTCATATGCGTTTGTCGAAAAACAACTGTTGACAGGTAGCAGTAATGTTCTGGCGCTGGAACAGGCTCGCGGGGTGATAGAAAGTACCCGCAGCGACATCGCTAAACGTCAGGGGGAACTGGCGCAGGCGAATAATGCATTGCAACTGTTGCTGGGAAGCTACGGCAAGCTGCCGCAAGCGCAGACAGTAAACAGCGACAGCCTGCAAAGCGTTAAATTACCGGCGGGCTTGTCGTCGCAAATCTTATTGCAGCGCCCGGATATTATGGAAGCTGAACACGCGTTAATGGCGGCTAATGCCAATATTGGGGCCGCACGCGCGGCATTTTTCCCATCTATAAGCCTGACCAGCGGAATATCAACCGCCAGCAGCGATCTGTCGTCATTATTTAACGCCAGCAGCGGGATGTGGAATTTTATTCCTAAAATTGAGATCCCCATTTTTAATGCCGGACGCAACCAGGCCAATCTGGATATCGCCGAAATTCGCCAGCAGCAGTCGATAGTGAATTATGAACAGAAAATCCAGAACGCCTTTAAAGAAGTGGCAGATGCGCTGGCATTACGTCAAAGCCTGAACGATCAAATCAGCGCCCAGCAGCGTTATCTGGCGTCGCTGCAAATTACTTTGCAACGGGCGCGGGCATTATATCAGCACGGCGCGGTAAGTTATCTGGAAGTGCTGGATGCCGAGCGTTCTTTATTTGCAACCCGACAAACCTTACTTGACCTGAATTATGCCCGTCAGGTCAACGAAATTTCTTTATATACCGCACTTGGTGGCGGTTGGCAGCAATAATTTTTAACTCCAGGAGAGAATAAATGAAAAAAGCACTGCAAGTCGCAATGTTCAGTCTGTTTACCGTTATTGGCTTTAATGCCCAGGCTAACGAACATCATCATGAAACCATGAGCGAAGCACAACCACAGGTCATTAGTGCCACCGGCGTGGTAAAAGGTGTTGATCTGGAAAGCAAAAAAATCACCATCCATCACGATCCGATTGCTGCCGTGAACTGGCCGGAGATGACTATGCGCTTTACCATCACTTCGCAGACGAAAATGAGTGAAATTAAAACTGGCGACAAAGTGGCGTTTAATTTTGTCCAGCAGGGCAACCTTTCTTTATTACAGGATATTAAAGTCAGCCAGTAACCCAGGTTTAATGAGATGAAAAAAATCGCGCTTATTATCGGCAGCATGATCGCGGGCGGTATTATTTCTGCGGCAGGTTTTACCTGGTTTGACCGGGCTGAACCGCCCGCAGAAAAAACGTCGACCGCAGAACGTAAAATCTTATTCTGGTACGACCCGATGTATCACAATACGCGGTTCGATAAACCAGGTAAATCGCCGTTTATGGATATGGATCTGGTGCCGAAATATGCCGATGAAGAGAGTTCTGCGTCTGGTGTGCGCATTGACCCGACTCAGACGCAGAATCTGGGGGTGAAAACGGCTACCGTCACGCGCGGACCGCTGACTTTTGCCCAGAGTTTCCCGGCGAATGTCAGTTACAACGAGTATCAGTATGCCATTGTGCAGGCTCGCGCTGCCGGGTTTATCGACAAGGTGTATCCGCTTACCGTGGGCGATAAAGTACAAAAGGGCACACCGCTTCTCGACCTGACCATTCCCGACTGGGTGGAAGCGCAGAGTGAGTATTTACTGCTGCGCGAAACGGGCGGTACGGCGACCCAGACTGAAGGCATTCTTGAGCGGCTGCGACTGGCGGGAATGCCGGAGGCGGATATTCGCCGCCTGATCGCCACGCAAAAAATCCAGACTCGCTTTACGCTCAAAGCACCCATTGATGGTGTGATCACCGCGTTTGATCTGCGCGCGGGAATGAATATCGCCAAAGATAACGTGGTAGCGAAAATTCAGGGTATGGACCCGGTGTGGGTCACTGCTGCGATCCCGGAGTCTATCGCCTGGCTGGTGAAAGATGCCTCGCAGTTTACGCTCACCGTTCCGGCACGACCGGATAAAACACTCACCATCCGCAAATGGACGCTGCTACCCGGCGTGGATGCCGCGACCCGCACGCTGCAGCTGCGTCTGGAAGTCGACAACGCCGACGAGGCGCTAAAACCGGGAATGAACGCCTGGTTGCAACTCAATACCGCCAGCGAACCGATGCTGCTCATTCCGTCACAGGCGCTGATTGATACCGGCAACGAACAGCGGGTGATTACCGTTGATGCCGACGGACGCTTTGTACCGAAACGCGTTGCCGTTTTCCAGGCATCGCAAGGCGTCACCGCGTTACACTCTGGTCTGGCGGAAGGTGAAAAGGTGGTTTCCAGCGGCCTGTTCCTGATTGATTCCGAAGCCAATATTTCTGGCGCACTGGAGCGGATGCGCTCTGAAAGTGCTACCCATGCGCATTGAGGGAATAACCAATGATTGAATGGATTATTCGTCGCTCGGTGGCGAACCGTTTTTTGGTGCTGATGGGCGCGTTGTTTCTGAGCATCTGGGGCACCTGGACCATCATTAATACGCCAGTGGATGCGCTGCCGGATCTCTCCGATGTGCAGGTTATTATTAAAACCAGCTATCCCGGTCAGGCACCACAAATCGTTGAAAATCAGGTGACTTATCCGCTAACCACCACCATGTTGTCGGTGCCTGGCGCGAAGACTGTGCGCGGTTTCTCACAGTTTGGCGACTCTTATGTGTATGTCATTTTCGAAGATGGCACCGATCCGTACTGGGCGCGTTCGCGGGTGCTGGAGTACCTCAACCAGGTACAGGGTAAGCTGCCTGCGGGAGTCAGCGCCGAGCTGGGGCCAGATGCCACGGGTGTTGGCTGGATCTATGAATATGCACTGGTGGATCGCAGCGGTAAGCACGATCTGGCCGATTTACGCTCATTACAGGACTGGTTTCTCAAATATGAGCTGAAAACCATCCCTGACGTTGCGGAAGTGGCGTCGGTGGGCGGTGTGGTGAAAGAGTATCAGGTGGTTATCGATCCCCAGCGCCTGGCGCAGTATGGCATCAGTCTCGCCGAAGTAAAAAGCGCGCTGGATGCTTCAAACCAGGAAGCGGGCGGTTCGTCGATCGAACTGGCGGAAGCGGAATATATGGTGCGCGCCAGCGGCTATCTGCAAACGCTCGACGACTTTAATCACATCGTTTTAAAAGCCAGTGAAAATGGCGTGCCCGTTTATCTGCGCGATGTTGCGAAGGTCCAGATTGGCCCGGAGATGCGCCGGGGCATTGCCGAACTAAACGGCGAAGGCGAAGTGGCGGGCGGGGTGGTGATCCTGCGATCCGGCAAAAACGCCCGAGAAGTGATCGCCGCCGTGAAGGACAAACTGGAAACGCTGAAAAGTAGTCTGCCGGAAGGCGTGGAGATAGTTACAACATACGATCGCAGCCAGCTCATTGACCGCGCCATCGACAACCTCAGCGGCAAGTTGCTGGAAGAGTTTATTGTGGTGGCGGTAGTCTGTGCGCTGTTTCTCTGGCATGTGCGCTCGGCGCTGGTGGCGATTATTTCGTTGCCGCTGGGGTTGTGTATTGCTTTTATTGTCATGCACTTCCAGGGACTGAATGCCAATATTATGTCGTTGGGTGGCATTGCGATTGCCGTCGGGGCGATGGTCGATGCTGCTATCGTCATGATCGAGAATGCGCATAAACGGCTGGAAGAGTGGCAGCACCAGCATCCTGACGCCACGCTGGATAATAAAACGCGCTGGCAGGTGATCACCGATGCGTCTGTTGAAGTGGGGCCGGCGCTATTTATCAGTCTGCTGATTATCACGTTGTCGTTTATCCCGATCTTCACCCTGGAAGGGCAGGAAGGGCGTCTGTTTGGCCCGTTGGCGTTCACCAAAACGTATGCGATGGCGGGTGCGGCGCTGCTGGCGATCGTAGTGATCCCGATCCTGATGGGCTACTGGATCCGTGGCAAAATTCCGCCGGAAAGCAGTAACCCGCTCAATCGCTTTTTGATTCGTGTTTATCATCCGCTGTTGCTGAAAGTACTGCACTGGCCGAAAACCACGCTGCTGGTGGCGGCGCTTTCGGTGCTGACGGTTCTCTGGCCGCTCAATAAAGTTGGCGGGGAATTTTTACCGCAGATCAATGAAGGCGACTTGTTGTATATGCCATCGACGCTGCCGGGGATTTCCGCAGCAGAGGCGGCGAGTATGCTGCAAAAAACCGACAAGCTAATTATGAGCGTACCTGAAGTGGCGCGGGTATTTGGCAAAACCGGGAAAGCGGAAACCGCCACCGATTCTGCTCCGCTGGAGATGGTAGAAACGACCATCCAGCTTAAGCCGCAGGAGCAGTGGCGGCCAGGCATGACGATGGACAAAATCATTGAGGAACTGGATAACACCGTGCGGCTGCCGGGGCTGGCGAATCTGTGGGTGCCGCCAATTCGTAACCGTATCGATATGCTCTCAACCGGCATTAAAAGCCCCATCGGCATTAAAGTTTCCGGCACTGTGCTGGCGGATATCGACGCGATGGCTGAGCAAATTGAAGAAGTAGCGCGAACGGTGCCAGGCGTAGCTTCTGCGCTTGCCGAGCGGCTGGAAGGTGGGCGCTATATCAACGTTGAGATTAACCGTGAAAAAGCCGCACGTTACGGTATGACGGTGGCGGATGTGCAGTTGTTTGTGACTTCTGCGGTGGGCGGGGCGATGGTTGGCGAAACGGTGGAAGGGATTGCCCGTTATCCAATTAATCTGCGTTATCCGCAAAGCTGGCGCGATAGTCCGCAGGCACTGCGCCAGCTGCCGATCCTGACGCCGATGAAGCAGCAAATCACCCTGGCAGACGTGGCCGACATTAAAGTCTCTACCGGACCGTCGATGCTGAAAACCGAGAATGCGCGCCCGACGAGCTGGATTTATATCGATGCCCGCGATCGTGACATGGTGTCGGTGGTTCACGATTTGCAAAAAGCGATAGCTGAAAAAGTGCAGTTAAAACCGGGCACCAGCGTGGCATTCTCCGGGCAGTTCGAGCTACTGGAGCGCGCCAACCATAAGCTTAAACTCATGGTGCCGATGACGTTGATGATTATCTTCGTGCTGTTGTATCTGGCGTTCCGTCGGGTGGGCGAAGCGTTGCTGATTATCAGCAGCGTACCGTTTGCGCTGGTGGGCGGCATCTGGTTGCTGTGGTGGATGGGCTTTCATCTTTCCGTGGCGACGGGCACTGGCTTTATCGCCCTCGCCGGGGTCGCCGCCGAATTTGGCGTGGTGATGCTGATGTATTTACGTCACGCCATAGAGGCCGTGCCGTCGTTGAATAATCCACAAACATTCAGCGAGCAGAAGCTGGATGAGGCGTTATATCACGGCGCGGTCCTGCGCGTGCGCCCGAAAGCGATGACGGTGGCGGTGATTATCGCCGGTCTGCTGCCGATTCTGTGGGGAACGGGGGCTGGTTCAGAGGTGATGAGCCGGATTGCCGCGCCGATGATTGGCGGCATGATCACCGCACCTTTGCTGTCGCTGTTTATTATCCCGGCGGCGTATAAGCTGATGTGGCTGCACCGACATCGGGTACGGAAATAAAAGCAGGATACCCCGTTTAACCGTGTGGATTGTGTCTTGCGACGATGGGCACTAAATGTTAAAAGGTGCCCCTCAACAAAAAAGACACACAGGGGAAAGGCGTGAAAAACGCGTCAACCGTATCGGAAGATACTGCGTCGAATCAAGAGCCGACGCTTCATCGCGGATTACATAACCGTCATATTCAACTGATTGCGTTGGGTGGCGCAATTGGTACTGGTCTGTTTCTTGGCATTGGCCCGGCGATTCAGATGGCGGGTCCGGCTGTATTGCTGGGCTACGGCGTCGCCGGGATCATCGCTTTCCTGATTATGCGCCAGCTTGGCGAAATGGTGGTTGAGGAGCCGGTATCCGGTTCATTTGCCCACTTTGCCTATAAATACTGGGGACCGTTTGCGGGCTTCCTCTCTGGCTGGAACTACTGGGTAATGTTCGTGCTGGTGGGAATGGCAGAGCTGACCGCTGCGGGCATCTATATGCAGTACTGGTTCCCGGATGTTCCAACGTGGATTTGGGCTGCCGCCTTCTTTATTATCATCAACGCCGTTAACCTGGTGAACGTGCGCTTATATGGCGAAACCGAGTTCTGGTTTGCGCTGATTAAAGTGCTGGCGATCATCGGTATGATCGGCTTTGGCCTGTGGCTGCTGTTTTCTGGTCACGGCGGCGAGAAAGCCAGTATCGACAACCTCTGGCGCTACGGTGGTTTCTTCGCCACCGGCTGGAATGGGCTGATTTTGTCGCTGGCGGTAATTATGTTCTCCTTCGGCGGTCTGGAGCTGATTGGGATTACTGCCGCTGAAGCGCGCGATCCGGAAAAAAGCATTCCAAAAGCGGTAAATCAGGTGGTGTATCGCATCCTGCTGTTTTACATCGGCTCACTGGTGGTTTTACTGGCGCTCTATCCGTGGGTGGAAGTGAAATCCAACAGTAGCCCGTTTGTGATGATTTTCCATAATCTCGACAGCAACGTGGTAGCTTCTGCGCTGAACTTCGTCATTCTGGTAGCATCGCTGTCAGTGTATAACAGCGGGGTTTACTCTAACAGCCGCATGCTGTTTGGCCTTTCTGTGCAGGGTAATGCGCCGAAGTTTTTGACTCGCGTCAGCCGTCGCGGTGTGCCGATTAATTCGCTGATGCTTTCCGGAGCGATCACTTCGCTGGTGGTATTAATCAACTATCTGCTGCCGCAAAAAGCGTTTGGTCTGCTGATGGCGCTGGTGGTAGCAACGCTGCTGTTGAACTGGATTATGATCTGCCTGGCGCATCTGCGTTTTCGTGCAGCGATGCGACGTCAGGGGCGTGAAACACAGTTTAAGGCGCTGCTCTATCCGTTCGGCAACTATCTTTGCATTGCCTTCCTCGGCATGATTTTGCTGCTGATGTGCACGATGGATGATATGCGCTTGTCAGCGATCCTGCTGCCGGTGTGGATTGTATTCCTGTTTGTGGCATTTAAAACGCTGCGTCGGAAATAAGGCATTCACGCTACATCCGACAAAACGATGTCCGCTCTCATCCATTCGATGAGAGCGGTTTTTTTAATTACTGCTTAAATGCACCCGCCAGAGAGCGAATATCATTGCCGGTTGGCGACTGATGAAGTCGCAGACCAAACTCTTCGACAATCGCAAATATGTGATCGAATATATCAGCCTGAATGCTTTCATATTCCAGCCACACCACGGTGTTGGTAAACGCATAGATCTCGAGCGGTAAACCGTTATCACCTGGAGCCAGTTGGCGTACCATTAAAGTCATATCTTTACGAATCCGCGGATGGTTACGCAGATATTCGTTCAGATAGGCACGAAAGGTTCCAATATTGGTCATTCGGCGCAGGTTTAATATCGACTCCGTAGAACCTTGCTGGCGATTCCACTCATTAATTTCCTGATGGCGGCTGGTTAAATAAGGCTTTAACAAATGCGCTTTATTCAGACGTTGCATTTCGTCTTCATCAAGAAAACGAATACTGGTGACATCAATACTGATACTGCGCTTAATACGTCGCCCGCCAGATGCTGACATCCCGCTCCAGTTTTTAAAGGAGTCAGAAACCAGAGACCAGGTGGGAATAGTGGTAATGGTATTGTCCCAGTTACGCACTTTGACGGTGGTTAACCCAATATCGATCACCGCGCCATCCGCGCCGTATTTCGGCATCTCCAGCCAGTCGCCCAGTTTCAGCATATCGTTCGCGGAAAGCTGAATACCTGCCACCAGACCAAGAATCGGATCTTTAAAAACCAACATCAGCACGGCAGCCATTGCACCAAGACCGCTGATCAGAATCGCTGGCGACTGACCAATCAGCAGCGAGATCATCAAAATGCCGACCAGAATCGCGCCGATCAGTTTAATCCCCTGAAATATCCCTTTCAGCGGTAACTGAGATGCCGCCGGGAATTTCTGCGCCAGATTCAAAATCACATCCAGCAACGAGAAGACTGAAAGCAGCGCATACATCATGATCCACAACTGCGCGCAGGTAGTCAGAATATCTGCCGCTTCGGTGCCTTTTTGCAGCCAGAATACCGCCTGAATATTGACGATAATCCCCTGCAGGGTAAAAGCTAAACGGTGGAAGAGTTTATTCTGGGTAATGATTTGCAACCAAAGCCGTGAACTGGCGATGGCACGTTTTTCGAAGGTCCGCAGTACCACCCAATGCAAAATAATATGCACCACGACGGCGGTCAGAAAAATAATACCGAAAATCATCACCATCGAGGTGGTGTGATCGATCTCAATACCCGCTAAATCTTCAACCTGGGATATTAAATCCTGCATAACGTCTCCTTTATACAACAGCAGCCTATGATGACGGCTGAAACAGGGTTATGCAAATCAGGAGAATCTGAGGGGAAATAGCCGGGCAGATGCCCGGCAAGAGAGAATTACACTTCGGTTAAGGTGATGTTTTGCGGCAGACGTGATTTCGGCAGCGTAGCGTTAAAATCTTCAACGCTGTGATGACCTACCGGAACAACCACCAGACTGGTGTAGCCTTTCTCTTTCAGACCAAATTCTGCATCGAGGATGGCGGCGTCAAAACCTTCGATGGGTACCGCGTCCAGACCCAGCGCCGCCACGCCGAGCAGGAAGTTACCGACGTTGAGATAAACCTGTTTTGCCATCCACTCTGCATCATCATGCAGATCTTTACGGTGCATATCAGCGAAGAACTTGCGACCTTTATCGTTCGCGGCTTTCGCTTCCGGCGTGGCAAAGCGGCCATCAGCATCTTCCTGGTCAACAACCAGCTTCAGCCAGGCATCGTCCATCGCGGTTTTTGCACAGAACACCACGACGTGCGAGGCATCAAGTATTTTACGTTCGTTGAACACATAATTACCGGCAGCGGATTTGGCAACACGCGCTTTACCTTCTTCCGTGCTGGCAACAATAAAATGCCACGGCTGGGAGTTGGTGCTGGATGGGCTGTATTGCAGGAGAGTTTTGATCTGCTCGGCCTGTTCCGGGGTAAGTTTTTTACTGGCATCAAATGCCTTAGTGGAATGACGCTTTAAGGCGACAGAAATGATATCCATAAAGACTCCATGTGAAAGTAATTTTGCGTGCCAGCAGATTACAAGGTTCAACGAGAAATGGTAAGCGAGAAAAATGCGCTATAGATTTCCGCTTTAGCCTGGACGCACTCTTTTTTGATCGCGTTTAGCCAGACCATCAACCACCAGATTCCACGAATCGTTGATCAGATCGCGAAGTAACGCTTCGGAGATTTCCTCGCCGGGATACACCGAAATCCAGTGCTTTTTATTCATGTGATACCCTGGCTTAATGCTCGGGTATATCTGCTGATTTAACAGGGATTTTTGTGGATCGGACTTCAGATTGATAAAGGGGACGCCGCGCAGCTTCGACGACAGCATAAAAATTTTGCCGCCAATTTTAAAAACATCGAACTCCGGGCCAAAAGGCCAGCAAAGCTCGACAAAGTGTAACTCAAGGGCCAGGCGTTTCGCCGTTTCGTGCAGTGATTGCTTATCCATAAACGTTCCTTTAGGCGAAGGAGAATAAGCAAAGTATGCCGCGAAGTACGGCGATAATCGACGTTTAATCCGCCAGCGAGAACCAGCGTCGCCAGATAAAGCGCAGAACAAAATACTCAATAGCGCCCAGCACTAAAAACCACAGACAAAACAATAAAGTGTAAAGCTGGCTAAGATCCATCAGATGGAACATGGTCACCAGTTTTTGTGCCAGCGTCAGCCCCAGTGCGGGGGCGGGCAGCAGCAGGCAAGAGAGGAAAGCCATCAGCAAAATGCCTGCTGCGGTAGTCAAGGTTTCTAAAGGGTGTTTCATAACATTGTTAAATGTAAGTTAAAACACCATTGTCAGGGATATTCTTCTGTAAGGCAATTCCCTACTTAGTCACCGGCCCAGATCTCACAATGCTTTTTCACCAGCCCAATCAGCGAGCCACCATCGGCGACGAAATCGCGCATCAGCTGCGCTTCATTCAGACCGCTGACGACCTGGCGATGCAGGGCCTCAATCGCGCTCGATGCACCCATTTTATGTGCGGAAGGGGCGATTTTTTCCAGCAATCGCAAGGTATCTTCCGTTAGCGGTCGACGATCGCCAGTGTGCGGATCGGTAATGACGCCTTCCAGCCCATAGCGGCAGGCCTGGAAACGGTTGAATTTATACAGCAGGTAATCTTTCTCCTGATGTTTAAACGGGCGTTCCGTCAGTAACCAGTGGGCGGTGGCCTGAATTAATCCCGCCATATTTACCGCGTGGCTAAGGGTTAACGGGGTATCCATCACCCGAACCTCCACCGTGCCAAAATGAGGACTGGGGCGAATATCCCAGTGCAGATCTTTAATGCTGTCGATCATCGTGGTGTAACTCAGGCAGCGAAACAGGGCTTCAAATTGTTGCCAGTTACTGACCCACGGCATCGGGCCATTATCGGGAAAGGCGGAAAAAATATTCGGTCGTGAGGAGGCAAAACGCGTATCCGTTCCCTGCATATACGGCGACGCGGCGGAAAGGGCGATGAAGTGCGGCACAAACCGTGACAGGCCGTGCAGCAAATAAATGGCGTCATCGCCACTGGCGCAGCCAACATGGACATGCTGACCAAAAACGGTCGCCTGCTGGATGAGATAGCCAAAGTTTTCCAGCGTTCGTTGATAGCGTTCGTTGTCGCATACCTCCTGACGCTGCCATTTCTGAAACGGGTGCGTGCCACCGCCGCAAATTTCCAGATGATGGTCTGCGGCTGCCTGCAATACGACTTTCTGCATCGCTGAAAACTGCCCGGCAGCCTGGTTGATATCACGGCAAACATCCGTCGCCAGCTCCAGCATACTTTCGGTGATATCGTGCTTTACCTCTCCGGCCGTGATCTCATTTTTAACCGCGTCAATCAGCATTGAAGAGTCCTGGCTTAAGTCATAGCCCGGCGGATTAACCACCTGCATTTCCAGTTCAATACCGAGGGTAAAAGGTTCAGAAACATGAAAATCGGGTAATGGCATAGGTTTCTCTTAAGTTGGCGTTTTCTATTCAGTATAGAAGTCGGAGCGGCTGGGCGAGATGCGGAAGTTCTGGAATGTTTCTTTTTTTGGTGATGGTGACTGAAGCAATTTGGCTACTTTTGCAATGTGACAAGTTATGGCACGGCTGGCTGGTGGCGAAGAATTTTGACGATTGAGGCATGCAGAAAAAAACGGGTTCAGCTTCAGTTGATCAAATGGGGAGTGAGAAGTCCGAAACAGGACTTACTGTATAAATAAACAGCTATTTTGCTAAGCAAGGGTAAGATAACTGCGGGTGCCTGAAGCTTTCCGGTTTCAGGTTTACTCTGAGGTCTGGAAAGATGAAGCCCCAGGACGATATTTCTATCAACCCTGGGGCTACCTACCCAAACCTGAACAATTTGGATGGTAGTCCCTTCTTCGCATGGAGGCAATATAAACATGCTGACGAAATATGCCCTTGCGGCAGTCATAGTGCTGTGTTTAACGGTGCTGGGATTTACGCTTCTGGTCGGGGATTCGCTGTGTGAGTTCACCGTAAAGGAACGTAATATTGAGTTTAAGGCTGTTCTCGCTTACGAACCGAAGAAGTAGCCGTTGTGCGGGGAGCAATCCCCGCATATCCGGTTGTCAGGTCAGGATGGTAAGGCACCTGCTTTACACTTTCGCCCGCGGTCAGTGATGGCTGCGGGCGATTTCGTTTTAAGAGCAATGATGAGTTTTGCCGACAGAAGTCCGAAACAGGATTCACTGTATAAATAAACAGCTATTTTGTTGAGGAAGGGTAAGATAACGGCGGGTGCCTGAAGCTTTCCGGTTTCAGGTTAACTCTGAGGTCTGGAAAGATGAAGCCCCAGGAGATATTTCTATCAATCCTGGGGCTGCCACTCCGAGCCTCAACAACTCGGATGGTAGTCCCTTCTTCGCATGGAGGCAATATAAACATGCTGACGAAATATGCCCTTGTAGCAGTCATAGTGCTGTGTTTGACGGTACTGGGATTTACGCTTCTGGTCGGAGACTCGCTGTGTGAGTTCACCGTAAAGGAACGTAATATTGAGTTTAAGGCTGTTCTCGCTTACGAACCGAAGAAGTAGCCGTTGTGCGGGGAGCAATCCCCGCATATCCGGTTGTCAGGTCAGAGTGGTAAGGCACCTGCTTTACACTTTCGCCCGCGGTCAGTGATGGCTGCGGGCGAATCGTACCAGATGTTGTCAATTAATCGTGTTGGCACAGAGTTATGACTATTTTTTCTTTTATCTGCCAGTGCACAGCAAACATCTCATTCTCACGATGAATGATGACCTGCTGTTTATTCCAGCTAATTATCTGATAGTCCAGAAAACCTGCATCAGTTTGGATCTCACTTGCCTTAAATGCGCTCTCTTTGGCGGAAAATGCCAGTGTCAGCGCCAGAGAAAAGGCTAAACCGCAGTCTGCGAGTCGCTCGTGTTCTGCTGGTGTAATAATGTTGTCTGTCAATTCGGTCGCTGTTTGCGCAGAAAAAATTTCTTCGATATCAACGCCAATCGGTTGACGGGAAACCACGGCCAATGCCGTAGCCCCGCAGTGGCTAATACTGCCGTATACCTCCGCAGGCCACACCGGTTGGCGTAGCTCGCCGATTGCGGGCACACATTTATAGCCATATTCCCGCAGCGCATAAATTGCAGCGATCCGCCCGGCTAAATGTTCGGCTTTGCGCTTCCGTCCAGCGTGTTGCAGTTGCGCGTAATGCGGCAGCCAGAGTAAATCCTGCTCACAAAAATTCGCCGGATCGAACTCAACAAAATGCAGCGTATGTCCGGCAAAGGGGAGGGAGGTATGCGTAGTTTTCATGTCGACCATATTAGAGACTGATGACAAACGCTAAACTGCCTGATGCGCTACGCTTATCAGGCCTACATGGTCCTGCAATATATTGAATTGGCAAGATTTTTGTAGGCCGGATAAGGCGTTCACGCCGCATCCGGCATGAACGACGCGCACTTTGTCAACAATCTGACGTTAGCATCAGAAGTTAGTGTTTACGCTCATGTACCACGTACGTCCCGGCTCGTTATAGGTATACGCCCCGGCACCCGCGATATAGTTGGCCCCTGCCAGATCGCCCGTGGTCTGGGCATTACCCGCACGCCACAAACGTTTGTCGAACAGGTTGTCCACGCCGCCGGTCAGACTGACATTCTTCGTCACATCCCAGGTCGCGCTCAGACCCACAATGCTGTAAGGACTGATTTCTTTGGTTTCCGGGCCAACCGCTGGCTGACCTTTGTAGTTGTATTTTTTCGGCTGCTGCTTACCGTACCAGGTGAAGGTCGTTTGCATCGACAAATCTTCCCGCGCCTGCCAGCTCAGCGTTGAGTTCAACGTGTACTCCGGGATGATCGACAAACGGTCGCCCGTGGTTTTGTTTTCACTCTTCAGCATATAAGTGATGTTATTGGTCCACATCACCGTTTCGCTAACTGGTACGTTTAACGATCCTTCCAGACCTTCAACCACTGCTTTCGGCACGTTATCCCACTGATAGAGATCGGTGCCGACTGCGTTTTGCCCTACAGCCACATAGCCCGCTTCAATCTTATTGCGATAATCGTTACGGAACCAGGTGACGCCCGCCAGCCAGCCGTCGCGTTTGAACTCCAGACCAATCTCTTTGTTGATGCTGGTTTCTGCTTTCAGGTCATCGTTACCTTGCAGATAGCAGCCGCCCGCGCTGGCATAGCAGCCCTGACCTTTACTGTAGAGAATGTAGTTCGGGTTAGTCTGGTACAGGCTCGGTGCTTTATAAGCACGGGCAATGCCCATTTTGAGCGTGAAGTCATCGCCTAAACCTTGCGATATGTTCAGCGCCGGGCTCCAGTTATTGCCGACAATACTGTGATGATCGAAACGCAGCCCCGGCGTTACGATGGTGCTGTCAGTCAGCTCCATGTTGTTTTCGGCAAACAGCGAGAAAATTTCTGCTTTTGAATACGGGCTACGGTCGGTGGCACTCACACCATCAATAGCGCCGCCGGTGTTCGCCCCGGTCAGCGCCTGGGTATTGGAACTCAAGTCCTTCATCCGTTGCTGATTCCACTCCGTACCCAGCGTCAGCGTCTGGTTAACGAGGAAATCAATCGGCAGGTTAACTTCGCTGTGCAGCATCACGTCATCGAGATCGATATCGACGAAATCCTGTGTCGCTTTTTCGTTAAATTTCCCTTCGGTACCGCCCGCCAGACCTTCCGGAATACGCGAGTTACGGGTGTGTTCATACTGCACCCAGTTGCTGGTGGTCACGCCGTTATCCCAGCCACCGTTCCAGGTCAGCGCGTAGTTCTGGCGATACAGGCGGTTGGTTTCATCGCCATATTTCGAGCGAGTGTAAGCGTCAGAGTTGGTGTTCTGGGTATCGCCCGCATACAGGTTACCCTGGCGGCTGTAACCCGCTTCCAGTTCCAGCGATTGCAATGGTGCGAAGTCCCAGCGCACCACGCCGTTAATATCTTTATTGATCACCCCTTCGCGCCCGGCTGGTAACGTCGTGGCATACGTTCCGGCACGCGCGGACTGATGGCCCTGGTTGATATCCCACGCGTCAGCCTGGGTTTTGTCGAGGTTGCCATACAAGCGGAAGCTGAATTCGTCGCCCAGCGGACCGGTCAGGCTGAAGTTGGTGCGTTTAGTGGCACCTTCCTCTTTATGTTCTGGTGCATTGAAATAAGCGTCCCAGGAGCCGTGCCACTCACCGCTGCCTTTTTTGGTAATGATGTTAACCACGCCGCCCGCCGCGCCGTTGCCATAACGCGCAGCTGCCGGACCACGCAGAACTTCAATACGTTCAATCATTTCAGGTGGCACCCAGGAGGTATCACCACGGGTATCGCGCTCGCCACGCCAGCCCTGACGCACCGAGTTACGGCTGCTTACCGGCTTGCCGTCAATCAAAATCAGCGTGTTTTCCGGACCCATACCGCGAATATCAATCTGTCGGTTATTCCCACGCTGACCACTGGTGGAGTTACCGGTCAGGTTAACGCCTGGCATGGTACGGATGATCTCCGACACATCGCGGGCAACGGGGTTTTTGCGGATTTCATCTGCGGTGATGGTCGAAACGCCAGGCGCCTGTAAGTTCTGCTCGGCGGCGGTAACGACAATGGTATCGTCATGTGAAACAGGAGTATCGGTCGGCTCTTGTGCCTGCGCTACCCCATAAATCCCCAGATTGACCAACAAGGCCAGGGAATGAATCTTCTTGTTCATTGTTTTATTCCTGCATTTTTGCCACGAATTGCAACTGTCGGGCATGGTCGTCCTCAACACGACGCATCCCGCTACCGCGAAAACCTTTGATCCTGAAAGACACGCAGTGCAGTTGGTTAATAAATGTCCGCGCTTCCCACGGCGCGCCATTACGCTATTGCAAATGCAAATAGTTATCAATAATATTATCAATATATTTCTGCAATCAATGAAAAATTGCACAGTAAACATGGGGTTATGGTGTGACGGCGTTAAAAGTAGGAAGTGAGAGCTGGTGGCAGTCGAAACATGGCCCGGAATGGCAGCGTCTGAATGACGAAATGTTTGAGGTCACTTTCTGGTGGCGTGATCCCCAAGGTTCTGAAGAATACTCGACGATAAAGCGCGTATGGATCTACATCACTGGTGTGACCGATCATCATCAGAACAGCCAGCCCCAGTCGATGCAGCGAATTGCAGGTACTGATGTCTGGCAGTGGACGACACAACTCAATGCCAACTGGCGCGGCAGCTACTGCTTTATTCCCACCGAACGCGATGACATTTTTTCTGCACCATCCCCCGATCGCCTCGAATTACGTGAAGGCTGGCGAAAACTATTACCCCAGGCAATAGCCGATCCGCTGAATCCACAAAGCTGGAAAGGCGGGCGAGGGCACGCTGTTTCTGCACTCGAAATGCCGCAAGCGCCTCTGCAACCGGGATGGGATTGTCCGCAAGCGCCAGAAATAGCAGCCAAAGAAATTATCTGGAAAAGTGAACGGTTGAAAAATTCACGTCGTGTATGGATTTTTACCACCGGCGATGTAACAGCAGAAGAACGTCCGCTGGCAGTTTTGCTCGATGGCGAATTTTGGGCGCAAAGTATGCCCGTCTGGCCTGTGCTGACTTCGCTGACCCATCGTCAGCAACTTCCTCCCGCCGTGTATGTGTTGATCGACGCTATCGACACCACGCACCGCGCCCACGAACTGCCGTGTAATGCGGATTTCTGGCTGGCAGTACAGCAAGAGTTATTACCCCTGGTGAAAGCTATTGCCCCTTTTAGCGATCGCGGCGATCGCACCGTGGTTGCCGGGCAGAGTTTTGGTGGGCTGTCCGCGCTGTATGCCGGACTGCACTGGCCTGAACGCTTTGGCTGTGTATTAAGCCAGTCAGGATCGTACTGGTGGCCGCATCGGGGCGGGCAGCAAGAGGGCGTGTTACTTGAAAAGCTTAAAGCTGGTGAAGTTAGCGCCGAAGGTCTGCGCATTGTGCTGGAAGCGGGTATTCGCGAGCCGATGATTATGCGGGCCAATCAGGCGCTGTATGCGCAATTACACCCCATAAAAGAATCCATTTTCTGGCGTCAGGTTGACGGCGGACATGATGCGCTTTGTTGGCGCGGTGGCTTGATGCAGGGGCTAATCGACCTCTGGCAACCACTTTTCCATGACAGGAGTTGAATATGGCATTCAGTAATCCCTTCGATGATCCACAGGGAGCGTTTTACATTTTGCGCAATGCGCAGGGGCAATTCAGTCTGTGGCCGCAACAATGCGCCTTACCGGCAGGCTGGGACATTGTGTGTCAGCCGCAGTCACAGGCGTCCTGCCAGCAGTGGCTGGAAGTCCACTGGCGTACTCTGACACCGGCCAATTTCACCCAGTTGCAGGAGGCACAATGAGCCAGCATTTACCTTTGGTCGCCGCACAGCCCGGCATCTGGATGGCAGAAAAACTGTCGGATTTACCCTCCGCCTGGAGCGTGGCGCATTACGTTGAGTTAACTGGAGATGTTGATGCGCCATTACTGGCCCGCGCGGTGGTTGTCGGACTAGCGCAAGCAGATACGTTGCGGATGCGTTTTACGGAAGATAACGGCGAAGTCTGGCAGTGGGTCGATGATGCGCTGATATTCGAACTGCCAGAAATTATCGACCTGCGAACCAATATTGATCCGCACGGTACTGCGCAGGCATTAATGCTGGCGGATTTGCAACAAGATTTGCGCGTCGATAGCGGTAAACCACTGGTCTTTCATCAGCTGATACATGTTGCGGATAACCGCTGGTACTGGTATCAGCGTTATCACCATTTGCTGGTCGATGGCTTCAGTTTCCCGGCCATTACTCGCCAGATCGCCAATATTTACTGCACATGGCTGCGTGGCGAACCAACGCCTGCTTCGCCGTTTACGCCTTTCGCTGATGTTGTGGAAGAGTACCAGCAATACCGCGAAAGCGAAGCCTGGCAGCGTGATGCGGCATTCTGGGCAGAACAGCGTCGTCAACTGCCGCCGCCCGCGTCACTTTCTCCGGCACCTTTAGCGGGGCGCAGCGCTTCGGCAGATATTCTGCGCCTGAAACTGGAATTTACCGACGGGGAATTCCGCCAGCTGGCTACGCAACTTTCAGGTGTGCAGCGTACCGATTTAGCCCTTGCGCTGGCAGCCTTGTGGCTGGGGCGATTGTGCAATCGCATGGACTATGCCGCCGGATTTATCTTTATGCGTCGACTGGGCTCGGCGGCGCTGACGGCTAGCGGACCCGTGCTCAACGTTTTACCGTTGGGTATTCACATTGCGGCGCAAGAAACGCTGCCGGAACTGGCAACCCGACTGGCGGCTCAACTGAAAAAAATGCGTCGCCATCAACGTTACGATGCCGAACAAATTGTCCGTGACAGCGGGCGAGCGGCAGGTGATGAACCGCTGTTTGGTCCGGTACTCAATATTAAGGTATTTGATTACCAACTGGATATTCCTGGTGTTCAGGCGCAAACCCATACCCTGGCAACCGGTCCGGTTAATGACCTTGAACTGGCCCTGTTCCCGGATGAACACGGTGATTTGAGTATTGAGATCCTCGCCAATAAACAGCGTTACGATGAGCCAACGTTAATCCAGCATGCTGAACGCCTGAAAATGCTGATTGCCCAGTTCGCCGCGGATCCGGCGCTGTTGTGCGGCGATGTCGATATTATGCTGCCAGGTGAGTATGCGCAGCTGGCGCAGATCAACGCCACTCAGGTTGAGATTCCAGAAACCACGCTGAGCGCGCTGGTGGCAGAACAAGCGGCAAAAACACCGGATGCTCCGGCGCTGGCAGATGCGCGTTACCTGTTCAGCTATCGGGAAATGCGCGAGCAGGTGGTGGCGCTGGCGAATCTGCTGCGTGAGCGCGGCGTTAAACCAGGGGACAGCGTGGCGGTGGCACTACCGCGCTCGGTCTTTTTGACCCTGGCACTCCATGCAATAGTTGAAGCTGGCGCGGCCTGGCTACCGCTGGATACCGGCTATCCGGACGATCGCCTGAAAATGATGCTGGAAGATGCGCGTCCGTCGCTGTTAATTACCACCGACGATCAACTGCCGCGCTTTAGCGATGTTCCCAATTTAACAAGCCTTTGCTATAACGCCCCGCTTACCCCCCAGGGCAGTGCGCCGCTGCAACTTTCACAACCGCACCACACGGCTTATATCATCTTTACCTCTGGCTCCACCGGCAGGCCGAAAGGGGTAATGGTCGGGCAGACGGCTATCGTTAACCGCCTGTTATGGATGCAAAATCACTACCCGCTTACAGGCGAAGATGTCGTTGCCCAAAAAACGCCGTGCAGTTTTGATGTCTCGGTGTGGGAGTTTTTCTGGCCGTTTATCGCAGGGGCAAAACTGGTGATGGCTGAACCGGAAGCGCACCGTGACCCGCTCGCTATGCAGCAATTCTTTGCCGAATATGGCGTAACGACCACGCACTTTGTGCCGTCGATGCTGGCGGCATTTGTTGCATCGCTGACGCCGCAAACCGCTCGCCAGAATTGCGCGACGTTGAAACAGGTTTTCTGTAGTGGTGAGGCCTTACCGGCTGATTTATGCCGCGAATGGCAACAGTTAACCGGCGCGCCGTTGCATAACCTGTATGGCCCGACGGAAGCGGCGGTAGATGTCAGCTGGTATCCGGCTTTTGGCGAGGAACTGGCACAGGTGCGCGGCAGCAGTGTGCCGATTGGTTATCCGGTATGGAATACGGGTCTGCGTATTCTTGATGCGATGATGCATCCGGTGCCGCCGGGTGTGGCGGGTGATCTCTATCTCACCGGCATCCAACTGGCGCAGGGGTATCTTGGACGACCCGATCTGACCGCCAGCCGTTTTATTGCCGATCCTTTTGCCCCAGGTGAACGGATGTATCGTACCGGAGACGTCGCCCGCTGGCTGGATAACGGCGCGGTGGAGTACCTCGGGCGCAGTGACGATCAGCTAAAAATTCGCGGGCAGCGTATCGAACTGGGCGAAATCGATCGCGTGATGCAGGCGCTGCCGGATGTCGAACAGGCAGTTACCCACGCCTGTGTGATTAACCAGGCGGCAGCCACCGGTGGTGATGCGCGTCAGTTGGTGGGCTATCTGGTGTCGCAATCGGGACTGCCGTTGGATACCAGCGCATTACAGGCACAGCTTCGCGAAACATTGCCGCCGCATATGGTGCCGGTCGTTCTGCTGCAACTTCCGCAGTTGCCGCTTAGCGCCAACGGCAAGCTGGATCGCAAAGCCTTACCGTTGCCTGAACTGAAGACACAAGCGTCGGGACGTGCACCGAAAGCGGGCAGTGAAACGATTATCGCCGCGGCATTCGCGTCGTTGCTGGGTTGTGACGTGCAGGATGCCGATGCTGATTTCTTTGCGCTGGGCGGTCATTCGCTACTGGCAATGAAACTGGCAGCGCAGTTAAGTCGACAGTTTGCTCGTCAGGTGACGCCGGGGCAGGTGATGGTCGCGTCAACCGTCGCCAAACTGGCAACGATTATTGATGGTGAAGAGGACAGCTCCCGGCGCATGGGATTCGAAACCATTCTGCCGTTGCGTGAAGGTAATGGCCCGACGCTGTTTTGTTTCCATCCGGCATCCGGTTTTGCCTGGCAGTTTAGCGTGCTCTCGCGTTATCTCGATCCACAATGGTCGATTATTGGCATTCAGTCGCCGCGCCCTCATGGACCCATGCAGACAGCGACAAACCTGGATGAAGTCTGCGAAGCGCATCTGGCAACGTTACTTGAGCAACAACCGCACGGCCCTTATTACCTGCTGGGGTATTCCCTTGGCGGTACGCTGGTGCAGGGTATTGCGGCGCGACTGCGTGCCCGTGGCGAACAGGTGGCATTTCTTGGCTTGCTGGATACCTGGCCGCCAGAAACGCAAAACTGGCAGGAAAAAGAAGCTAATGGTCTGGACCCGGAAGTGCTGGCGGAGATTAACCGCGAACGCGAGGCCTTCCTGGCGGCACAGCAGGGAGGTACTTCAACGGAGTTGTTTACCACCATTGAAGGCAACTACGCTGATGCAGTGCGCCTGCTGACGACTGCTCATAGCGTACCGTTTGACGGTAAAGCGACGCTGTTTGTTGCTGAACGCACGCTTCAGGAAGGTATGAGTCCCGAACGCGCCTGGTCGCCGTGGATAGCCGAGCTGGATATTTATCGTCAGGATTGTGCGCATGTGGATATTATATCTTCAGAGGCGTTTGAAAAAATTGGGCCGATTATTCGCGCAACGCTAAACAGGTAAATTAACATTATCTATTAACCCATAATTATAGGAAATAATTATGGGTTAATCATTTATTTAGTTTATAAGTTTGCTAGTTATTTCTCTTAAATAGAGTGAATGTTGCATTCAGTGGAAGGAATTTACAAACTTCAGCTTCGGATAATTCTCACCAACTGGTAAAGTGAGCGCCGTGGAGATTTTCCCCTATTGGACTCATTTTCAGGTTATACCCCATGTCATCATTGAATATTAAACAGGGAAGTGACGCTCATTTTTCTGAGTATCCTCTGGCGTCGCCCAGTAATAATGAAATTGATTTACTTAATCTAATCGAAGTTTTATGGCGGGCCAAAAAAA
>NZ_SJWV01000569.1:0-552 GCF_004352695.1 Escherichia sp. KCJ4928 | reverse complement strand
TAACCTCACAACCCGAAGATGTTTCTTGCGATTCATCATCGTGTTGCGAAAATTTGAGAGACTCACGAACAACTTTCGTTGTTCAGTGTTTCAATTTTCAGCTTGATCCAGATTTTTAAAGAGCAAATATCTCAAACATCACCCGAAGATGAGTTTTGAGATATTAAGGCAGGTGACTTTCACTCACAAACCAGCAAGTGGCGTCCCCTAGGGGATTCGAACCCCTGTTACCGCCGTGAAAGGGCGGTGTCCTGGGCCTCTAGACGAAGGGGACACGAAAATTGCTTATCACGCGTTGCGTGATATTTTCGTGTAGGGTGAGCTTTCATTAATAGAAAGCGAACGGCCTTATTCTCTTCAGCCTCACTCCCAACGCGTAAACGCCTTGCTATTTACTTTTCATCAGACAATCTGTGTGAGCACTTCAAAGAACGCTTCTTTAAGGTAAGGAGGTGATCCAACCGCAGGTTCCCCTACGGTTACCTTGTTACGACTTCACCCCAGTCATGAATCACAAAGTGGTAAGCGCCCTCCCGAAGGTTAAGCTACCTA
>NZ_SJWV01000568.1:0-555 GCF_004352695.1 Escherichia sp. KCJ4928 | reverse complement strand
AACGTTTAACTTCGTAGGCTAACGTTGCCACAAGCACTGTGTTTCCCTGCTCGACACGGAATCCGCAAAGCGAATCCCTCACCATCCAGACAAAACACAGTATCGTCACACAGACGACAATTAACATTGTTAAAAACGTTCGTTGTGGCATCGCAGCCCCTCCATTGCCTTTCGGCCGTCATCGGGCTACTATAATGTTGTCGATGCATTACAGTAGAGCCCTGGGTTGATTGATAAAAAAATCGCCTGGGGCTTTCTGCTGCATGCCGTCCACAAAACGCTTTCAGCATACAGCCTCAAGCGCCCGCCGCTATTCTAATCGATTTTCAGTCTGCCACAATCGGTTTCCACCTAATGACATGTAATGCACAACAGTATTTTTACGGGAAACTACACGGCAAGGACTCCCGGAACACGTTCATTATTTTATGGTTACAGACATCATGTTAAATCCGGAAGTAATAATGACCTGAAAGGAAATACTATGAGTAACGAATATCAAAGCACCAGTATAAACCCTGATGTTTTTGAACAATTTCTTACCCTCCTGAATAC
>NZ_SJWV01000567.1:0-559 GCF_004352695.1 Escherichia sp. KCJ4928 | reverse complement strand
GTATCCAGAATAATCATGCGTACAGGTTTACCCGTTTCCCGCTCCACCTGACGGGCAGCGATAACCATTTCATCAACATCAAGCGGGACCGCCGGAAAGATGGGACGGTTTACCAGATACAGATTTTTCACCTGCTCACCGTGCACAACCTCCCAGGCTTTTACACGACGCGGAACGCCGATACCGCCTTCACCAACCACATAGAGAACCGCACCATGCGCCACCCTGCGGCCTCCCCACTGGCGGCCCGTGGAAACGTGACACGCCCACGATCCGGCAAGGAATGATTTATAGGAACCGCTCGCCCCGTATATGCTGCATAGCGACGATGCCGGAATAATCCCCTTTACCACGTAATCAAGCTGTGTGTCGTATCCGGTAGATCCAACGCTCATCGGTAGCGTGGTTTTTCGCTGGGGGATTTTTTTCATGACCAGGCTTTCCCCGCGTTCCCATGCCTCCCTAAGCCGTGGAAGCTGGTCGCTCCATTCCTCCAGCAATTCGAAATTTTCAGAAAGTAGCCGCGCCTCCTGGACTCCGGCGATCGCCAGTTTCGTGG
>NZ_SJWV01000566.1:0-562 GCF_004352695.1 Escherichia sp. KCJ4928 | reverse complement strand
GAAGTGAACGGTGTCACTGAAACTTTCAGGATCCGCCCGCAGGTGACTGCCGGTGTCTCCTGGCACAACGACATGTTCACTACAGCACTGGATGTTGACCTGACCCCGGCCAGTGGCTTCACATCAGACAGTAAACGTCAGTTTGCTGCCATTGGTGCTGAATTTAATGCCTGGAAATGGGCACAGTTACGTGCAGGCTACCGCCAGAATCTGGCCAGCAATGATGGCAGTGCGTTCACCGCCGGGCTGGGTATCTCACCATTTGATGTCGTCCATATTGATGTGGCGGGTATAGCAGGCACAGACAACAACTACGGTGCCGTTGCACAACTGCAGTTCACATTCTGATCATCTCTGCCCCGGTACTGACCGGGGTATCCAGACCTGCATCCTCGCGTTTTCCGACCATCAAACGACACAGCCAGACCTGTAGTGCTGCCTCTGATCTGGCTGTTATCTGACATATCATTTTCGCATGAGGAAATGCATGTTTAACAAAAATAAAACGCATATCGAAAACAAAGCCTTTATGGTGGAACCGTTCCGGGATCCGACAGCTAAC
>NZ_SJWV01000565.1:0-563 GCF_004352695.1 Escherichia sp. KCJ4928 | reverse complement strand
ATAATGCCTTTTGTATAGCCATCATAATAACCTTGAATAAATTTTTCTTCTCTCTTTACCTCAATGCTCTGAATTTTTGCGCTGGTTTCAAGAAGGATACTTTCTTTAAGAGAAACTATTTATTTCAATCCATCAGAAATTTTTCTTTTAATCACAACACCATTTGCAGGAGATTTTATCAAGCTCATCTCTATTTTTTTTCGCATAAAATGTAATTATCTCTAAAAGAGTTGATGCAAGTGGTAACGGCAATTGTATGTGATCAACAAAATCAGGAAATAATAAATTAAATCGTTGCTGCATTGCCAATGGTTGTTGCCTTATATAGGGTGACAACGTTGAAAAACCACATGTGATGATATTGTGATAGCTAGCGATGCCGGGTTTGTATCGTGCCTTTTCATTTATTTTCACCGGTATAGCTGATAAATAATCCCTTAGCACAGCAGGAACCTTATAAAAAAATCCGCGTTCTGCAAACCTTTCTCGATAAAAGTGATAACCACTGAATAAACAGAACAATGGAAATAAATTCCAATTGTTTATGTAGTAAATAAGTGAAC
>NZ_SJWV01000564.1:0-563 GCF_004352695.1 Escherichia sp. KCJ4928 | reverse complement strand
TTCTCTGAACTCTGGTTGATGGCTGTGCCGGTGGCTGTCTGCATACGGACCATCTCTGCCATCACGCCCTGAATGGCGGCCAGCTCCGGCATGATTTGTGTGGTGACAGGCTGGCTGGCCACTACGGTCACAGGATAGGCGTGGGTGGACGGGATAACCGTACAGCCTATCAGGAGTGCAAGCAGTGTGGTTGCTGGTTGTCTTTGCATTCTTTTTTCTCCGTTTTCAGGGGATACAGGATGTCTGGTACGCGGTGACTGTGTGATTCCGGCAGCGGAGCCAGCGGGAAGCACTGGAAGCGACGGGTGATCCATCCCTGACGGTTGCGGTTATCGATGAGCGTGAAGGTACGACGCTTCACGCGTTTCAGCGTCGGGGTATCGGTTTCCATTACCGGCCAGTCTCCCGCCGTCAGTGCCGGTGTGCCGGGGCTATCCGGCCACAGCCAGGTGTTGTCGGACATCAGCGCCGTGAGAGGCGAGGGCAGGAGCCAGTGAATGACATGCTGTATATCAAAAGGAGGCCGCTCCGGCACGTTGACCTGCCAGGTGGCCGTTGTTATC
>NZ_SJWV01000563.1:0-565 GCF_004352695.1 Escherichia sp. KCJ4928 | reverse complement strand
ACTAAACTCATCATTGACAGATCGTGAGATATAACTGCTTTTAACTTTACTCTTTACGTTGACTTTATTGACAGAATTAACATTCACAAATCTTGAATTTAATGCCCATGATGTTGTTTGCGTGAGAACCTTCTCAGCATTAAGGAATTTTTTTAACGGAATCCTTGGTTTCTTTTTCGAGTCCGAATTTACAATATCATGCATATAGACCATTTCATGAATCTGCGAAAACTCAATGTCCATTATATACCTCACATTTTTACCGTGACTCGATGTTACTGTTCAATAATCACCTTCCATCAATACTAAAATTAATACCCCTAATGTGCCGATAACAAATATAGTCATTCTACGTAACGTCTCCATAAGGTGATATTTGACATTATCAGAAGCTGCGAATTCGGATTTTGCTCTAATCAAATGAGAGAAATGTAAAATGAAGCCACGAAATATTAATAATAGCCTACCACTGCAACCATTAGTTCCTGATCAGGAGAACAAAAATAAGAAAAATGAAGAGAAATCCGTTAATCCAGTTAAAATCACAATGGGGTCTGGTTTAAAT
>NZ_SJWV01000562.1:0-566 GCF_004352695.1 Escherichia sp. KCJ4928 | reverse complement strand
CCGATGATACCCCGGTCCAGGTACTGCTGCCGGGTAATAAGAAGACGAAGACCGGGCGGTTGTGGGCGTATGTTCGTGATGACCGCAATGCCGGGTCAGCGTTGGCACCTGCAGTGTGGTTCGCTTACAGCCCGGACAGAAAAGGCATCCATCCGCAGACTCATCTTGCTTGCTTCAGCGGTGTGCTGCAAGCGGATGCGTACGCCGGGTTCAACGAGCTGTATCGCAATGGTGGGATAACGGAAGCTGCCTGCTGGGCTCATGCCCGCCGAAAGATCCACGATGTGCACGTCCGCATCCCGTCAGCACTGACGGAAGAAGCCCTGGAGCAGATCGGTCAGTTGTACGCCATAGAGGCGGATATAAGGGGAATGCCGGCAGAGCAGCGGCTTGCTGAACGTCAGCGAAAAACGAAACCGCTGTTGAAATCCCTGGAAAACTGGTTGCGTGAAAAGATGAAGACCCTGTCGCGACACTCAGAGTTGGCGAAGGCGTTCGCGTACGCACTTAACCAGTGGCCGGCACTGACGTACTATGCGAACGATGGCTGGGTGGAAATCGACAAC
>NZ_SJWV01000561.1:0-571 GCF_004352695.1 Escherichia sp. KCJ4928 | reverse complement strand
ATATATGAGTAGTAATATACATGGAATTAGTTGCACTGCAAATAATTATTTGAAACAAGCCTGGAACAATATAAAAAATGAGCACGAAAAAAATCAAAAATATTCAATCACGCTTTTTGAAAACACACTGGTGTGTTTTATGCGGTTGTATAAAGAAATCAGACGTCAAAAAGCTGAAGACTACATTCCATGCCTGGAATGCGATTCACTAGAAAAAGAATTTGAGGAAATGCAGAATGATAATGATTTATCATTATGTTTGAGAACATTGCGTACTAATGATACAGAAACTTATTCAGGGGTTTCAGAAGGTATTACATATACTATACAATATGTTCGAGATATTGATATTGTTAGAGTGTCCTTGCCGGGCAGAGGTTCAGAGTCTATCACAGATTTTAAAGGTTATTATTGGTATGGCTTTATGGAATATATTGAAAACATTAATGCGTGTGATGATGTTTTTTCTGAGTATTGTTTAGATGATGAAAATATGAGTATCCAGCCAGAATGGATAAATACGCCGGGAATATCTGATTTAGATACTGGTATTGATTTGTCTGGTATATCT
>NZ_SJWV01000560.1:0-574 GCF_004352695.1 Escherichia sp. KCJ4928 | reverse complement strand
GGTGATTATAATGTTATTACCGGTGCATATCTTGGTAATATCACACTGAAAACAGAAGGTACTTTAACTATCTCTGCCAATGGCTCCTGGACTTACAATGGCGTTGTTCGTTCATATGATGATAAATACGATTTTAACGCCAGCACTCACCGTGGCATCATCGGAGAGTCGCTCACAAGGCTCGGGGCGATGTTTTCTGGTAAAGAGTACCAGATACTGCTTCCTGGTGAAATTCACATTAAAGAAAGTGGTAAGCGATAATATAAGGGCCGGGATTCCGGCCTTTTTATGCAGCCTTTATAACAGTGTATTAGTCATTCGCATATTCAACATATCCCTCCTCACAATGGTACATGCCATAATACATTCTCTTACCCTCCGGGCCTTCAGCTTTAAATGGGACAAGAAGTGTTTTTTCATCTTCAACATCTGTTAAACTTCTCTCAATCTTTTCCCATGTAATTTTCGGGATTTCTGTACCAAGAAGTTGAACATCGTTGTCCCAGCGTCTCATTCTTTGCAGGTAATCATTTTTTACAAACGTTCTGGCCTGTTCATCGCTGACCTGATAGCA
>NZ_SJWV01000055.1:0-24295 GCF_004352695.1 Escherichia sp. KCJ4928 | reverse complement strand
ACCCTACGGCGATGCGAAGGTTAATTCTTACGACCGGTAATACGGCACCACTCTTCTTTTTCCACGACCGGGTCCAGTGCGAAGCTATCGGCATAAGCTTCACAAACGCTCTCTGCCTGGCTTGCCAGAATACCGGAAAGGCCCAGCAAACCGCCTGAAACCGGCAGGACGCTGATTAACGGTGCCAGTTCACGTAATGGGCCTGCAAGGATGTTAGCGACCACCACGTCGGCTTTCATTTCTTCTGGCTGATCTTTCGGTAAGTAGAGTTCCAGACGGTCAGAAACGCCATTACGTTCGGCGTTGTCGCGGCTGGCCTGAATCGCCTGCGGATCGATATCAATACCAATGGCTTTTGCTGCACCCAGTTTCAGCGCCGCGATCGCCAGAATGCCGGAACCACAGCCAAAGTCGATGACTGTTTTACCGGTTAAATCGAGGCTGTCGAGCCATTGCAGGCACAGAGAGGTGGTTGGATGGGTACCCGTACCAAACGCCAGCCCTGGATCTAACATCACGTTGACGGCGTTTTCGTCCGGCACATCACGCCAGCTAGGGCAGATCCACAGTCGTTCACCAAAGCGCATCGGGTGGAAATTATCCATCCATTCGCGCTCCCAGTCTTTATCTTCTAGTTGTTCGATTTTATGCGCGAAGCCTGCGCCGAGCAGCGGATGGTTTTCCAGAATCGCCACCACGTCGTTCATATCGGTTTCAGCGTCGAACAGACCAATCACATCGGTGTCGCCCCACAGGCGCGTTTCGCCCGGCAGCGGCTCAAATACTGGCGTATCGTGGGTATCCTGAAAAGTGATAGAAACGGCACCCGCTTCCATCAGCGCATCGCTAAGATCTTCCGCGTTCGCGCCGGTGGTGTTCAGTTTCAGTTGGATCCAAGGCATGGCAAAACTCTTTATTTATCAGTAGTCAAAACGGTAGCTTGCGGGACGGATGTACCGAAACGGTTTCCGACCAGGAAAGCCAGCAAACTTAGTAGTAACGAGGGCACGATAGGGTGGAAGCCCAGGTACTGAATATTCAGCGTCGCGAGTACGGCATACAGCACGCCGCCAACGATCATCGCACTTAGCGCGCCTTTGGCGTTGGCGCGTTCCCAGTAAAGACCCAGCACCAGCGGCCACAGGAAAACGGCTTCCAGCCCACCGAAGGCCAGCAAATTCAGCCAGATGATCATTTCTGGCGGCTTCCAGGCGGCAAGCAGCAGCAACGCGCCGAGAACTAACGTAATTACCGCCGACATCCGCTTCAGACGCGTCTCGTTTTGCATTTGATCCGGACGGATATTCAGATAGAGATCTTTAATGATCGTAGCGGAACTTTGCAGCAACTGGGCATTGATCGTCGACATGATCGCAGCCATAGGTGCAGCCAGGAAGATTCCGGCAGCAAACGGTGGCAGCACTTTTACCATTAACGTCGGGATCACCAGATCCGGTACGGTGAGATCGGGGATCACTGCACGACCTAACGCTCCGGCCAGGTGCATACCGAACATCAGGATTGCGACTACAATCGTACCGATGATGATCCCCCGGTGTACTGCTTTGCTGTCTTTATAAGAGATACAGCGCACCGCAGTATGCGGCAGGCCAATCACGCCAAAGCACACCAGTACCCAGAACGACGTCATAAAGGCAGGCGACAGAATATCGTCAGCGCCTTGTGGCGTAACCAGTTGCGGATCGATGGTTTGCAAGGTCTGTACTGCGTTGCTTAAGCCGCCAGCGGCATGTACCACGCCAATAAGCAGCACAACGGTGCCAATCAGCATCACAAGCCCTTGCATGGTGTCGTTCAGCACGCTGGCGCGAAAGCCACCAAAGGCGGTATATAACGCAATGCTGATACCAAAAATCAGCAGCCCGGTTTCATAAGGAATACCCGCCGCGGTTTCCAGCAGGCGCGCACCGCCGATAAACTGCACGGTCATCGCACCAACGAACGCAACCAGCAAACTCAAACTCGCCAGCCACACCAGAAGACGACTCTGGTAGCGGGCAAACAGCATATCGTTCAGCGTCACTGCATTGTAGCGGCGCGCAAGAATCGCAAACTTCTTGCCGAGAATACCGAGTGAAAGCCAGACTGCAGGAAGCTGAATCATCGCCAGCAATACCCAGCCCAGCCCGTATTTATAAGCAGCTCCTGGCCCGCCGATAAACGAACTGGCACTGATATAGGTCGCGGTGAGCGTCATCGCCAGCACAATACCGCCCATAGAGCGGCTGCCGAGGAAATACTCATTAAGGAAGGTGCCGGTGCTCCGTTTACGCATCGCATAAACCGAGATACCGAACACCACCACCAGATAGGCGACCAGCGGTAGAATTACTTCAAGCTGCATCGTCATCCTCCAGTGGGATATCGCGATAGATAAATTTCACCATCGCCCAGCACAGTCCAATAAACAGCAGCGGCGTCAGGATGCAGGCCATCTCAAACCAGCGCGGAAAGCCGGTAAAACCGGGGGCAACGCCAGGTAAGTAAGCGGCTACTAACCATACCGCCAGATACAAAAGGGTCAGCCCCAGCGCCCAGCGCGCCTCTTTATGGGCCTGAACAAAACGAGTGTCCATTTTTTGTCCCTGATGGGTGAAGAAAGCGAGGATTGTACCTTATGGGGGTTGTCGATCCCCAGTAATAAAAAAGGCCGGAAAATCCGGCCTTTTGACGCTTTTGCAGTCTTATTTTTCCTGAAGACCGAGTTTTTTCTCCAGATAGTGGATGTTAGTGCCACCATGCTGGAAGTTCTCGTCATTCATGATGCGGATCTGCAGATCAACGTTGGTTTTGATACCGTCGATGATCAGCTCCTGCAGCGCATTCTTCATGCGGGCAATCGCCACGTCACGGTTTTCACCGTAGCAAATCAGCTTACCGATCATTGAGTCATAGTACGGCGGTACGGTGTAGCCCGCGTAGATATGAGACTCCCAACGCACTCCAAAACCGCCAGGTGCGTGGAAACGGGTGATTTTGCCTGGGCTTGGCAGGAAGGTGTTCGGATCTTCGGCGTTGATACGACATTCCACCGCATGGCCGCGAACGTGAACTTCTTCTTGCTTGATCGACAGCGGTTGACCGGCAGCGATACGCAGCTGTTCTTTGATCAGGTCAACGCCGGTGATCATTTCTGTAACCGGGTGTTCTACCTGAATACGGGTGTTCATTTCGATGAAATAGAACTCGCCGTTTTCGAACAGGAACTCGAAAGTACCTGCACCGCGATAGCCGATATCAACACACGCTTTAGCGCAACGTTCGCCGATGTAGCGACGCAGTTCCGGGGTAATGCCCGGTGCTGGTGCTTCTTCGACCACTTTCTGGTGGCGGCGCTGCATGGAGCAGTCACGTTCCGCCAGATAGATAGCGTTGCCCTGACCGTCAGCCAGTACCTGAATCTCGACGTGGCGAGGATTTTCCAGGTATTTCTCCATGTAAACCATATCGTTATTGAATGCGGCTTTCGCTTCCGCACGGGTCATGGAGATGGATTGTGCCAGTTCAGCGTCGCCGCGCACTACACGCATACCACGACCGCCGCCGCCGCCGGAGGCTTTGATAATCACCGGATAACCTATGCGTTTAGCAATGGCACGGTTTTTATCCATATCGTCGCCCAGCGGGCCGTCAGAACCTGGTACGCAAGGAACGCCCGCTTTTTTCATCGCCGCGATTGCCGACACTTTGTCACCCATCAGGCGAATAGTGTCTGCTTTCGGGCCAATGAAGATAAAGCCGGAGCGTTCAACCTGCTCGGCAAAGTTGGCGTTCTCGGAGAGGAAGCCGTAACCCGGATGGATTGCTACTGCGCCGGTGATTTCAGCGGCGCTTATGATTGCCGGGATGTTCAGATAACTTTTTACTGACGGAGCAGGGCCAATACAGACCGTTTCATCTGCCAGTAATACGTGTTTTAGATCGCGATCCGCGCTGGAGTGCACAGCGACAGTCTTGATGCCCAGTTCTTTACAGGCACGAAGAATACGCAATGCAATCTCGCCGCGGTTGGCAATAACAATTTTATCCAGCATGTTCGCCTCGTTACTCGATGACGACCAGCGGCTCGTCAAATTCTACCGGTTGTCCACTTTCGACCAGAATTGCTTTCACGGTACCGGATTTGTCCGCTTCGATCTGGTTCATCATTTTCATGGCTTCAACGATGCACAGGGTATCGCCCACGTTGACTTTCTGACCCACTTCGATGAACGCTTTTGCGTCCGGGCTTGGGGTGCGGTAGAAAGTACCAACCATCGGGGAGCGTACGATGTGACCACTGATTTCCGCTGCTGCTGGCGCTTCCATGGAAGGAACGGTCGCCGGAGCGGCTGCGTTAGATTGAGCTGGCTGCTGCATCATTGGTGCAGCGTAAGCTTGTTGCATCACAGGGAAACTTGCGGCAGGAGCTGCACGGCTGATGCGTACTGACTCTTCGCCTTCGGAGATTTCCAGTTCGGAGATGCCTGATTCTTCAACCAGCTCGATCAGTTTTTTAATCTTACGAATATCCATGAGTGGGTTCCGTACTCTTTGTTTAGTGTGATTGTGACAGGCGTTTCACCGCCGTCTGTAAAGCGTATGCCCCGACAGCTGTATGCATAGCGATAAATTCCAGCAGGCCGGGACGCCGGTCTATTTTGCCCCAGAGTGTCAATGTTAGACTTGACGGACATTGTGCAGCGATCTGCTGCTATCCTCCGGCAAAAAACAAAATATACCTTCGTTGCGCCAATGTCACCTTTTCCGCAGCGCAAAAACTGTGTCAGGGAGGACGAGGTCGCACATTATAACGATTTCGTAGCAATTGGCAGCTAAATACTGGTCTTATCAGGGAAGATAATCAACAGCTAACATGTAAATAACCTTCAACACCGTGTAATTTGCAACAAGCCGCACAATTCACGAAATTAGCGCCATCATCGACGGAACTTCTTATAACGTAAGGTGAAAAGCTGTAAAGCCAGCCCTGCGAAGATGAGGGGCTGCAATGAGATAATCTTCACAGACCACAAATAATGTAGGGATGCCAGGATCGCGACAAGATAGACGACATTACGCAGCGGTTGCTGGGGATTACCCAATTTTCACTGCATCGTCTGGATAGATGTGAATGCTAAAGCACGCAAAATCAACCGACTGACAATTCTCAGCATTAAATAGGTTCGAGTGGTTAATTTGTAGTCAAATAAAATCAGATTATTCACCCCATGGGACCAGAAATCAGTAATAGGTTAAGCGTAGTGTCGCCCAGGCAAAGCACCATAAACCTAACAGGCGACGGAGGCATATCAATAATGGCTGTTTAGAGGAGTATCAATGCGCATCAATTTGTGGTCAGTCGAAATCATGACTTTCCAGTTTGGATGATGTTGTACAACTTCCTGACCAAGGTGTTCGACGAAAGCTGTCCGGCTAACCGCTTTTCCCGTTAACCGATTGAATAATGATGTCAAAATGAGTTCCCTCTCTTATTATTCCTTGCTAAATGGTTAGTTAACCTTCACCAGCGTGCGACCCTGGATCTGGTTATTAATGATGGCCTCGGCAAAGTTCGGTGCCTCTGACAGAGATATCTCTTTTGCCGCCTGGGTATAGAATGATTCCGGTAAATCGGCGACCAGTCGCTGCCAGGCTTGTGCGCGGCGTTCTGGTGGCGTCATTACTGAATCCACCCCTTGCAAACGGACATTACGCAGAATAAATGGCATGACCGTGGTTGGCAGAGTAAAACCACCCGCCAGACCACAGGCCGCCACGCAGCCGCCGTAATTCATTTGCGCCAGCACTTTTGCCAGCACTTTGTCGCCAACAGTGTCAATTGCCCCAGCCCAGACTTGTTTTTCCAGAGGACGGGATTCGGCAAACTCATCACGAGGGAGAATACGACTGGCACCTAAACTTTTCAGGTATTCATGGGTACTTTCGCGACCGGAAACGGCAACGACCTGATAACCCAACTTATGCAGCAGCGCCACGGCGGTACTGCCGACGCCACCACTGGCACCCGTCACGACAATCTCCCCGTCCTGCGGGCGAACACCGGCATCTTCCAGCGCCATCACACACAGCATGGCGGTAAAACCGGCAGTACCGATAATCATTGCTTTACGCGCGTCCAGCCCTTGCGGCATGGCAACCAGCCAGTCACCTTTCACTCGCGCCTGCTCCGCCAGCCCACCCCAGTGGTTTTCACCAACGCCCCAGCCAGTGAGTAACACCTCCTGACCGGCATGAAAACGCGGATCTTCGCTGGTGCGTACAGTTCCGGCAAAATCGATCCCAGGAATCATCGGAAAATTACGGATGATTTTTCCCTTACCGGTAATCGCCAGCGCATCTTTATAGTTCAGGCTCGACCAGTGAACATCAACCGTGACATCGCCCTCCGGCAGGCGACTTTCGTCAAGTGTCTGTACCGATGCGAGAGTTTTGCCGTCCTGCTGTTCTAAAAGTAACGCCTGCATAAGTGGTCCTCATGTGCATGATGGATTGGAAAATAATTTCTGAAGACTATACTCGCTAATGGAAAAGCAAAGCCGATGAAGCGCAATAAATTGCGAGATAAATCTGATTTGCTAGTATGCCCGCTTCCTCACTATCGGAGTTAACACAAGGATGAGATTAACGACGAAATTTTCGGCCTTTGTTACGCTGCTCACCGGGTTAACAATTTTTGTGACTTTGCTGGGCTGTTCGCTAAGTTTCTACAACGCAATTCAGTATAAGTTTAGTCATCGCGTTCAGGCGGTGGCGACGGCGATTGATACCCACCTTGTGTCGAATGACTTCAGCACATTAAGGCCACAAATTACCGAATTAATGATGTCGGCAGATATCGTTCGTGTAGACCTGCTCCATGGTGATAAACAGGTTTATACCCTGGCCAGAAATGGTAGTTATCGTCCGGTTGGCTCCAGCGATCTGTTTCGCGAACTGAGTGTTCCGTTGATAAAGCATCCGGGGATGTCGCTGCGTCTGGTTTATCAGGATCCGATGGGCAACTATTTCCATTCTTTAATGACTACCGCGCCGCTCACGGGGGCGATTGGCTTTATCATTGTTATGCTCTTCCTGGCGGTACGCTGGTTACAACGGCAACTTGCCGGGCAAGAATTGCTGGAAACCCGGGCTACTCGTATCTTAAACGGTGAGCGTGGCTCTAATGTGTTGGGAACCATCTATGAATGGCCGCCCAGAACCAGCAGTGCGCTAGATACGCTGCTTCGTGAAATTCAGAACGCACGCGAACAACACAGCCGTCTTGATACGCTGATCCGCTCTTATGCCGCCCAGGACGTGAAAACCGGCCTCAATAACCGACTCTTTTTCGATAATCAGTTAGCAACGTTACTGGAAGATCAGGAGAAAGTAGGTACCCACGGGATCGTGATGATGATTCGTCTGCCGGATTTCAATATGTTGAGCGATACTTGGGGGCACAGCCAGGTTGAAGAACAGTTCTTCACTCTGACGAATCTGCTGTCGACATTTATGATGCGCTACCCTGGCGCACTGCTGGCGCGTTACCACCGCAGTGATTTTGCTGCGCTGTTACCGCACCGGACGTTAAAAGAGGCAGAGAGCATCGCCGGTCAGTTAATCAAAGCCGTCGATACCTTGCCGAACAATAAAATGCTCGATCGCGACGATATGATCCACATTGGTATCTGCGCCTGGCGTAGTGGTCAGGATACCGAGCAGGTAATGGAACATGCAGAGTCTGCCACGCGTAATGCGGGATTGCAGGGCGGCAATAGCTGGGCTATTTACGATGACTCGTTGCCTGAAAAAGGACGCGGTAATGTTCGCTGGCGTACGCTTATCGAGCAAATGCTCAGTCGCGGCGGCCCGCGCCTTTATCAAAAACCGGCGGTTACTCGCGAAGGTCAGGTTCATCATCGCGAACTCATGTGCCGCATCTTCGATGGTAATGAAGAGGTTAGCTCGGCGGAGTATATGCCGATGGTCTTGCAGTTTGGCTTATCGGAAGAGTATGACCGTCTGCAAATCAGCCGTCTTATTCCACTATTGCGTTACTGGCCAGAGGAAAATCTGGCGATTCAGGTTACCGTTGAGTCGCTGATTCGCCCGCGTTTTCAGCGTTGGCTGCGCGATACGTTAATGCAATGTGAAAAATCACAACGAAAACGCATAATTATTGAACTTGCAGAGGCCGATGTAGGTCAACATATCAGTCGTTTACAACCTGTTATTCGTTTAGTGAATGCTTTAGGGGTACGGGTAGCCGTCAACCAGGCTGGTTTGACGCTGGTAAGCACCAGTTGGATCAAAGAACTTAATGTTGAGTTACTCAAGCTCCATCCGGGGCTGGTCAGAAACATTGAGAAGCGAACGGAGAACCAGCTGCTGGTTCAAAGCCTGGTGGAAGCCTGCTCCGGGACCAGCACCCAAGTTTACGCCACCGGTGTGCGTTCGCGAAGCGAGTGGCAGACCCTGATTCAGCGCGGTGTTACAGGCGGGCAAGGGGATTTTTTCGCGTCCTCACAGCCACTTGATACTAACGTGAAAAAATATTCACAAAGATACTCGGTTTAACCTGCCGTTTAATCTGTTTTCACGTAGAATAACGCGCGCTGCGTCTCATGGGAGTGTGCTTGTCTGCTCGCCAGATTGTTGCAGCACATATGCAGATGAATGACCTTACGCGGTTGCAAACAGGCGAGGAATGCTGCTGATGCATTAAGCCTTTCTGGACTCAGGCAGAGATTTGTAACAAAGGAAACGAACTGCACTAATTTTCACCGTAGCAGATGATTTTTGCGCCTTGTCGCTGCTGCGTGTGGTTGGTAAAGTAAGCGGATTTTCTTTTCCGCCCCAGCTTTCAGGATTATCCCTTAGTATGTTGAAAAAATTTCGTGGCATGTTTTCCAATGACTTGTCCATTGACCTGGGTACTGCGAATACCCTCATTTATGTAAAAGGACAAGGCATCGTATTGAATGAGCCTTCCGTGGTGGCCATTCGTCAGGATCGTGCCGGTTCACCGAAAAGCGTAGCTGCAGTAGGTCATGACGCGAAGCAGATGCTGGGCCGTACGCCGGGCAATATTGCTGCCATTCGCCCAATGAAAGACGGCGTTATCGCCGACTTCTTCGTGACTGAAAAAATGCTCCAGCACTTCATCAAACAAGTGCACAGCAACAGCTTTATGCGTCCAAGCCCGCGCGTTCTGGTTTGTGTACCGGTTGGCGCGACCCAGGTTGAACGCCGCGCAATTCGTGAATCCGCGCAGGGCGCTGGTGCCCGTGAAGTCTTCCTGATTGAAGAACCGATGGCTGCCGCAATTGGTGCTGGCCTGCCGGTTTCTGAAGCGACCGGTTCTATGGTGGTTGATATCGGTGGTGGTACTACTGAAGTTGCTGTTATCTCCTTGAACGGCGTGGTTTACTCCTCTTCCGTGCGCATTGGTGGTGATCGTTTCGACGAAGCTATCATCAACTATGTGCGTCGTAATTACGGTTCTCTGATCGGTGAAGCCACCGCAGAACGTATCAAGCACGAAATCGGTTCGGCTTACCCGGGCGATGAAGTCCGTGAAATCGAAGTTCGTGGCCGTAACCTGGCAGAAGGTGTTCCACGCGGTTTTACCCTGAACTCCAACGAAATCCTCGAAGCACTGCAGGAACCGCTGACCGGTATTGTGAGCGCGGTAATGGTTGCACTGGAACAGTGCCCGCCGGAACTGGCTTCCGACATCTCCGAGCGCGGCATGGTGCTCACCGGTGGTGGCGCACTGCTGCGTAACCTTGACCGTTTGTTAATGGAAGAAACCGGCATTCCAGTCGTTGTTGCTGAAGACCCGCTGACCTGTGTGGCGCGCGGTGGCGGCAAAGCGCTGGAAATGATCGACATGCACGGCGGCGACCTGTTCAGCGAAGAGTAATCGGATGCAGGCAGGGGAAATGTCTGTTTACCCTGCCTGGTCTGATACGAGAATACGCATAACTTATGAAGCCAATTTTTAGCCGTGGCCCGTCGCTACAGATTCGCCTTATTCTGGCGGTGCTGGTGGCGCTCGGCATTATTATTGCCGACAGCCGCCTGGGGACGTTCAGTCAAATCCGTACTTATATGGATACCGCCGTCAGTCCTTTCTACTTTGTTTCCAATGCTCCTCGTGAATTGCTGGATGGCGTATCGCAGACGCTGGCCTCGCGTGACCAACTAGAACTTGAAAACCGGGCGTTACGTCAGGAACTGTTGCTGAAAAACAGTGAACTGCTGATGCTTGGACAATACAAACAGGAGAACGCGCGTCTGCGCGAGTTGCTGGGTTCCCCGCTGCGTCAGGATGAGCAGAAAATGGTGACTCAGGTTATCTCCACGGTTAACGATCCTTATAGCGATCAAGTTGTTATCGATAAAGGTAGCGTTAATGGCGTTTATGAAGGCCAGCCGGTCATCAGCGACAAAGGTGTTGTTGGTCAGGTGGTGGCCGTCGCTAAACTGACCAGTCGCGTGCTGCTGATTTGTGATGCGACCCACGCGCTGCCAATCCAGGTGCTGCGCAACGATATCCGCGTAATTGCAGCCGGTAACGGTTGTACGGATGATTTGCAGCTTGAGCATCTACCAGCGAATACGGATATTCGTGTTGGTGATGTGCTGGTGACTTCCGGTCTGGGCGGTCGTTTCCCGGAAGGCTATCCGGTCGCGGTTGTCTCTTCCGTAAAACTCGATACCCAGCGCGCTTATACTGTGATTCAGGCGCGTCCGACAGCAGGGCTGCAACGTTTGCGTTATCTGCTGCTGCTGTGGGGGGCAGATCGTAACGGCGCTAACCCGATGACGCCGGAAGAGGTGCATCGTGTTGCTAATGAACGTCTGATGCAGATGATGCCGCAGGTATTGCCTTCGCCAGACGCGATGGGGCCAAAGTTACCTGAACCGGCAACGGGGATCGCTCAGCCGACTCCGCAGCAACCGACGACAGGAAATGCAGCTACTGCGCCTGCTGCGCCGACACAGCCTGCTGCTAACCGCTCTCCACAAAGGGCTACGCCGCCGCAAAGTGGTGCTCAACCGCCTGCGCGTGCGCCGGGAGGGCAATAGTGGCGAGCTATCGTAGCCAGGGACGTTGGGTAATCTGGCTCTCTTTCCTCATTGCGCTGTTGCTGCAAATCATGCCCTGGCCGGATAACCTGATTGTTTTCCGGCCAAACTGGGTGTTACTCATCTTGTTGTATTGGATCCTGGCCTTGCCTCATCGCGTAAATGTGGGCACAGGTTTTGTGATGGGTGCCATACTGGATCTGATCAGCGGCTCGACGCTTGGCGTACGCGTATTGGCGATGAGCATCATTGCTTACCTGGTGGCGCTGAAATACCAGCTTTTCCGCAACCTCGCATTATGGCAGCAGGCGCTGGTCGTCATGTTGCTTTCGCTGGTGGTGGATATTATTGTTTTCTGGGCAGAGTTTTTAGTGATTAACGTCTCTTTCAGACCGGAAGTGTTCTGGAGTAGTGTAGTCAATGGGGTGCTCTGGCCGTGGATTTTCTTGCTGATGCGTAAAGTCCGTCAGCAGTTTGCAGTGCAATAAAGGTTTCTATGACTTCTCTGTATTTAGCTTCCGGTTCTCCGCGTCGTCAGGAGTTACTTGCGCAACTTGGCGTGACCTTTGAACGTATTGTTACGGGCATTGAGGAGCAGCGTCAGCCGCAGGAGAGCGCGCAGCAGTATGTTGTGCGTCTGGCGCGCGAGAAAGCACAGGCGGGTGTCGCGCAAACGGCGCAGGATCTCCCGGTGCTGGGTGCGGATACTATCGTTATCCTGAATGGAGAAGTGCTGGAGAAACCGCGCGACGCAGAGCATGCGGCGCAGATGTTGCGCAAATTATCGGGTCAGACCCATCAGGTGATGACGGCAGTGGCGTTGGCCGACAGCCAGCACATTCTCGATTGCCTGGTGGTCACCGATGTGACTTTCAGAACGTTAACAGACGAAGACATCGCGGGCTATGTCGCCAGCGGTGAACCGTTAGATAAAGCAGGTGCATACGGTATTCAGGGGCTGGGTGGCTGTTTTGTCAGGAAGATAAATGGCAGCTATCACGCCGTAGTCGGCTTACCGCTGGTTGAAACGTATGAATTATTAAGTAATTTTAACGCACTGCGTGAGAAAAGGGATAAACATGACGGCTGAATTGTTAGTAAACGTAACGCCTTCGGAAACGCGAGTGGCGTATATTGATGGCGGTATTCTGCAGGAAATTCATATTGAACGTGAGGCGCGACGCGGAATAGTAGGCAATATCTACAAGGGTCGTGTAAGTCGTGTACTTCCGGGTATGCAGGCGGCTTTTGTAGATATTGGGCTGGATAAAGCCGCGTTTCTTCATGCATCCGATATCATGCCGCACACCGAATGTGTGGCGGGTGAAGAACAAAAGCAATTCACGGTGCGCGACATCTCGGAACTGGTTCGTCAGGGGCAAGATCTGATGGTGCAGGTGGTGAAAGATCCGCTTGGCACTAAAGGTGCGCGCCTGACCACCGATATCACGCTGCCTTCTCGCTATCTGGTGTTTATGCCAGGGGCTTCTCACGTTGGGGTTTCCCAACGTATTGAAAGCGAATCAGAACGTGAACGCCTGAAAAAAGTGGTCGCAGAGTATTGCGACGAGCAGGGCGGGTTTATCATCCGTACCGCAGCGGAAGGGGTTGGCGAGGCTGAACTGGCCTCCGATGCCGCTTATCTGAAACGCGTCTGGACCAAAGTTATGGAGCGTAAAAAACGCCCGCAGACCCGTTATCAGCTGTACGGCGAACTGGCGCTGGCGCAGCGTGTTCTGCGTGATTTCGCCGACGCCGAACTGGACCGCATTCGCGTTGACTCACGCCTGACTTACGAAGCATTGCTGGAGTTTACCTCGGAGTACATTCCCGAGATGACCAGCAAGCTGGAGCATTACACCGGACGCCAGCCGATTTTCGATCTCTTTGATGTCGAAAACGAAATCCAGCGAGCGCTGGAACGCAAAGTAGAACTGAAATCCGGTGGTTATCTGATTATCGACCAGACCGAAGCGATGACCACCGTGGACATCAATACCGGAGCGTTTGTCGGTCATCGCAATCTGGACGACACCATTTTCAATACCAATATTGAAGCGACGCAGGCTATCGCTCGCCAGTTACGGTTGCGTAATCTGGGTGGGATTATCATTATTGATTTCATCGATATGAATAATGAAGATCACCGCCGCCGCGTGCTGCACTCGCTGGAGCAGGCGTTGAGCAAAGACCGGGTGAAAACCAGCGTTAATGGTTTTTCGGCGCTGGGGCTGGTGGAGATGACGCGTAAACGCACCCGCGAAAGCATTGAGCACGTACTGTGTAACGAATGCCCAACCTGCCACGGTCGCGGAACGGTGAAAACCGTGGAAACGGTATGCTATGAAATCATGCGCGAGATTGTTCGTGTCCACCATGCTTACGACTCCGACCGTTTCCTGGTCTATGCATCTCCGGCAGTAGCTGAAGCCTTGAAAGGCGAAGAGTCACACTCGCTGGCGGAAGTGGAAATTTTCGTTGGCAAACAGGTTAAAGTACAAATTGAACCGCTCTATAACCAGGAGCAGTTTGACGTCGTAATGATGTAAACAGATGCTGGGCCGCCATCCGGCAAAGGGTTTTTGAGTCACATTTTTAGCAGACAAGGAGTGACGGGTGAGGCGATTGCCGGGGATTTTACTGCTTACTGGAGCCGCGCTCGTTGTGATCGCTGCTCTGCTGGTTAGCGGCCTGCGTATTGCTTTACCGCATCTTGACGCCTGGCGTCCGGAAATCCTCAACAAAATAGAATCCGCGACTGGCATGCCGGTAGAAGCCAGTCAGCTCTCAGCCAGCTGGCAGAATTTTGGCCCGACGCTTGAAGCACACGACATCCGTGCAGAACTAAAAGATGGCGGCGAATTTTCGGTTAAACGCGTTACTCTGGCGCTGGATGTCTGGCAGAGCCTGTTACATATGCGCTGGCAGTTTCGCGACCTCACTTTCTGGCAGCTGCGCTTTCGCACCAACACTCCTATCACCAGCGGTGGTAGCGATGACAGTCTGGAAGCCAGTCACATCAGCGATCTGTTTCTTCGTCAATTTGACCATTTCGATCTCCGCGACAGTGAAGTCAGTTTTCTGACGCCATCCGGTCAGCGCGCCGAGCTGGCGATCCCACAACTCACCTGGCTGAACGATCCACGTCGACACCGTGCGGAAGGCCTGGTAAGCCTCTCCAGCCTTACCGGACAGCACGGCGTGATGCAGGTGCGCATGGATTTGCGCGATGATGAGGGGTTGTTAAGCAATGGTCGCGTCTGGCTACAGGCGGATGACATCGACCTGAAGCCGTGGCTCGGTAAATGGATGCAGGACAATATTGCTCTGGAAACGGCACAGTTCTCCCTTGAAGGCTGGATGACGATCGACAAAGGCGATGTAACCGGCGGTGACGTCTGGCTGAAACAGGGCGGTGCCAGCTGGTTGGGCGAGAAGCAAACGCATACGCTGTCGGTGGATAATCTGACCGCGCATATTACGCGTGAAAATCCGGGCTGGCAGTTCTCTATTCCCGATACACGGATCACGATGGACGGCAAACCCTGGCCGAGCGGAGCATTGACGCTGGCCTGGATACCGGAACAGGACGTTGGCGGCAAAGACAATAAACGCAGTGACGAACTCCGGATTCGCGCCAGTAATCTGGAGCTGGCAGGCCTGGAGGGCATACGCCCGCTGGCCGCGAAACTTTCACCTGCACTGGGTGATGTTTGGCGCTCCACACAACCGAGCGGCAAGATTAACACTCTGGCGCTGGATATCCCGCTTCAGGCGGCAGACAAGACCCGTTTTCAGGCATCGTGGAGCGATCTGGCCTGGAAGCAATGGAAATTATTACCGGGTGCGGAACACTTCTCCGGGACGCTTTCCGGCAGCGTTGAAAATGGTTTGCTTACCGCGTCGATGAAGCAGGCAAAGATGCCTTACGAAACGGTATTCCGTGCGCCACTGGAAATCGCCGACGGCCAGGCAACTATAAGCTGGCTGAACAATGACAAAGGTTTCCAGCTGGATGGGCGTAATATTGACGTTAAAGCCAAAGCCGTCCATGCGCGCGGCGGTTTTCGTTACCTGCAACCTGCTAACGATGAACCCTGGCTGGGTATTCTGGCTGGCATCAGTACCGATGATGGTTCACAAGCCTGGCGCTATTTCCCGGAAAACTTGATGGGTAAAGACCTGGTTGATTACTTAAGTGGCGCGATTCAGGGCGGTGAAGCGGATAACGCGACGCTGGTTTATGGTGGCAATCCGCAACTCTTCCCCTATAAACACAACGAAGGTCAGTTTGAAGTGCTGGTGCCGCTGCGCAACGCGAAGTTTGCCTTCCAGCCGGACTGGCCTGCATTAACTAACCTTGATATTGAACTGGACTTTATTAACGACGGTTTATGGATGAAAACCGATGGCGTTAATCTGGGCGGCGTGCGCGCGAGTAATCTCACCGCAGTGATCCCTGACTACTCGAAAGAAAAACTGCTGATTGACGCTGACATTAAAGGTCCGGGTAAAGCCGTTGGCCCTTACTTTGATGAGACACCGCTGAAAGATTCTCTGGGTGCGACCCTGCAAGAACTCCAGCTCGACGGCGATGTGAATGCTCGCTTACATCTTGATATCCCGCTGAACGGCGAACTGGTAACCGCGAAAGGTGAAGTGACGCTGCGTAATAACAGTCTGTTTATCAAACCACTCGACAGCACCCTGAAAAATTTGAGCGGTAAATTCAGCTTTATCAATGGCGATCTGCAAAGTGAACCACTGACAGCAAGCTGGTTTAATCAGCCGTTGAACGTGGATTTTTCCACCAAAGAAGGGGCAAAAGCCTACCAGGTTGCGGTGAATCTCAACGGTAACTGGCAACCGGCGAAAACCAGCGTTCTGCCTGAAGCGGTGAACGAAGCATTGAGTGGCAGCGTGGCGTGGGATGGTAAAGTGGACATTGATCTGCCTTATCATGCTGGCGCGACCTATAACGTAGAGATGAACGGCGATCTGAATAATGTGAGTAGTCACTTACCTTCACCGTTAGCCAAACCTGCGGGTGAACCACTAGCGGTAAACGTTAAGGTTGATGGCAATCTCAACAGCTTTGAATTAACCGGACAGGCTGGTGCGGATAACCATTTCAATAGCCGCTGGTTGCTTGGTCAAAAGCTGACGCTCGATCGTGCTATTTGGGCGGCAGACAGTAAAACGCTCCCGCCGTTGCCGGAACAAAGTGGCGTTGAACTCAATATGCCGCCGATGAATGGTGCCGAGTGGCTGGCCCTGTTCCAGAAAGGCGCTGCGGAGAGTGTCGGTGGTGCAGCGAGTTTCCCACAACACATAACGTTACGTACGCCTATGTTGTCACTGGGAAATCAGCAATGGAATAACCTGAGTATTGTTTCGCAACCGACGGCAAATGGCACCCTGGTTGAGGCGCAAGGGCGTGAAATCAACGCCACGCTAGCGATGCGTAATAACGCGCCGTGGCTGGCGAATATCAAATATCTTTATTACAACCCGAGCGTGGCGAAAACTCGTGGTGATTCAACGCCGTCATCACCTTTCCCGACAACGGAGCGCATTAACTTCCGTGGCTGGCCGGACGCACAAATACGATGCACAGAGTGCTGGTTCTGGGGGCAAAAATTCGGTCGCATTGACAGTGATATCACCATTTCTGGCGATACGTTAACGCTGACCAATGGACTGATTGATACTGGTTTCTCGCGGCTTACTGCCGATGGTGAATGGGTTAATAATCCGGAGAATGAACGTACCTCGCTGAAAGGAAAACTGCGCGGGCAGAAAATTGATGCCGCCGCAGAATTTTTTGGTGTCACGACGCCCATACGCCAGTCGTCATTTAATGTGGATTACGATTTACACTGGCGCAAAGCACCCTGGCAACCAGATGAGGCGACGTTGAATGGCATCATTCATACTCAACTGGGTAAAGGCGAAATTACCGAAATCAATACCGGACATGCCGGGCAATTGCTGCGCTTATTGAGCGTTGATGCCCTGATGCGTAAGCTGCGTTTTGATTTCAGAGACACTTTTGGCGAAGGGTTCTATTTTGACTCCATTCGCAGCACCGCGTGGATTAAAGACGGGGTTATGCACACCGACGACACGCTGGTGGATGGCCTGGAGGCGGATATCGCCATGAAAGGGTCGGTAAATCTGGTACGTCGCGACCTGAATATGGAAGCGGTTGTCGCACCAGAGATTTCTGCGACGGTGGGCGTGGCTGCGGCTTTTGCGGTTAACCCCATTGTTGGCGCGGCAGTATTTGCAGCCAGTAAAGTGCTGGGGCCGCTGTGGAGCAAAGTCTCCATTTTGCGCTATCACATTTCGGGTCCGCTGGACGATCCGCAAATCAACGAAGTGTTGCGCCAACCGCGTAAAGAAAAAGCGCAATGATTTGACGAGGGCGCGTAATTGCCCCAATCTCATATGATAATCGTTGCCAAAGGCCAACGAGCCGGAACATAACTGTAGGCCGGATAGGGCGTTCACGCCGCATCCGGCAGCCGTAAAAAATCCTCTACTGCAGTAACTAACGAGTAGCAAAAACGATGAGTCTGAACCTGGTAAGTGAACAATTGCTAGCGGCGAACGGCCTGAAACATCAGGACTTGTTCGCGATCCTCGGTCAACTGGCCGAACGTCGCCTTGATTATGGCGATCTCTATTTTCAGTCGAGCTATCACGAATCCTGGGTTTTAGAAGACCGCATTATTAAAGATGGTTCTTACAACATCGATCAGGGCGTTGGTGTGCGTGCAATCAGTGGTGAAAAAACCGGATTTGCTTACGCTGACCAAATCAGCCTGCTGGCGCTGGAACAGAGTGCGCAAGCGGCGCGCACCATCGTCCGTGATAGTGGTGATGGCAAAGTACAGACGCTGGGCGCGGTAGAGCATAGCCCGTTGTATACCTCGGTAGATCCGCTGCAAAGCATGAGCCGTGAAGAGAAGCTGGATATCCTGCGTCGCGTCGATAAGGTTGCCCGCGAAGCGGACAAGCGCGTACAAGAAGTGACTGCCAGCCTCAGCGGCGTTTATGAATTAATTCTGGTTGCGGCCACCGACGGCACGCTGGCGGCGGATGTTCGTCCGCTGGTGCGTCTTTCCGTGAGCGTTCTGGTCGAAGAAGATGGCAAACGCGAACGCGGTGCCAGTGGCGGCGGCGGTCGTTTTGGTTATGAGTTCTTCCTTGCCGATCTTGACGGCGAAGTCCGTGCGGATGCATGGGCAAAAGAAGCAGTGCGTATGGCGCTGGTCAATCTTTCTGCCGTTGCTGCACCAGCGGGCACCATGCCGGTAGTACTTGGCGCAGGTTGGCCGGGCGTGCTGTTGCATGAAGCGGTAGGTCACGGTCTGGAAGGCGACTTCAACCGCCGCGGCACTTCAGTATTTAGTGGGCAGGTCGGGGAGCTGGTGGCTTCAGAACTGTGTACCGTGGTTGATGACGGCACGATGGTCGATCGCCGTGGTTCGGTGGCGATTGATGACGAAGGTACGCCAGGCCAGTACAACATGCTGATTGAGAACGGCATTCTGAAAGGCTACATGCAGGATAAACTCAACGCGCGTTTGATGGGGATGACGCCGACTGGCAACGGTCGCCGTGAATCCTACGCCCATCTGCCCATGCCGCGTATGACCAACACCTATATGCTGCCGGGTAAATCGACCCCGCAGGAAATTATTGAATCCGTTGAGTACGGTATCTATGCACCGAACTTTGGTGGCGGTCAGGTGGATATTACATCCGGCAAATTCGTTTTCTCCACTTCAGAAGCGTATCTGATTGAAAACGGTAAAGTAACGAAGCCGGTGAAAGGCGCGACGTTGATTGGTTCCGGTATCGAAACCATGCAGCAGATTTCGATGGTTGGCAACGACCTGAAACTGGATAACGGCGTGGGTGTCTGCGGTAAAGAAGGGCAAAGTTTGCCGGTTGGCGTGGGCCAGCCAACGCTGAAAGTTGATAACCTGACTGTTGGCGGTACTGCGTAATAATTTCATTATTTTCAGAAGGATAATTAATCTTTCTACGTGCACGAACGGTCCCCTCGCTCCTCTGGGGTTAGGGTGAGGGGAACCCGTTGGCACAGGTTTGTAGAACGTAACAGTACAATATGAATTACTTCTCTTTCCCGCGCCCGTGCATCTCCTGAAACAATTTACCGACCTCAACAAAATAATCCGTCAGCGAGTTGATCACGACCTGTACCTTCAGCGGCAGCTTATCTTTTTCGGTATATAACGCATAAACCGGGCGTGGATCTGACTGATAACGCGGCAGCAGGATCTCCAGCTCACCGCGATTGATCTCGTTGATCACCCACATCAGCGGCACGTAGGCGATCCCGGCACCCGCCGTTAGCCAGCGCACCAGCGTCATCGGATCATTAGTCACAAATCTCCCTTGCGGGATCAGGCGAGTCGAGATCCCTTCCGGTGCAATCAGTTCAAATTCATTGTCGGGCCGCACGCTGTATTCAAGCCATGAATGGCTACTTAAATCGGCGGGTTTTTCCGGTATGCCGTATTGTGTGAGATAGCTTTTCGCGGCGCACACCACCATTGGCATCGCGCCAAGACGGCGGGAAAACAGGCTGGAATCCTGCAACGCGCCGACGCGGATCACCACATCCAGACCGTCGGCAATCAGGTCGGGGGCTGGAATTCCGGTAACCAGATTGACGCTCAAACCTGGGTATTCTTTCAGCATTTTGGCTGTCAGCCCGGCGAGAACATTTTGTGCCATAGTTGAAGAACAGCCAATGCGTAGCGTCCCGATGGGGGTGTTATTGAAGGCATACAGTTGCTCATGAACATCCTGCACTTCATGAAGCATACGACGGCAGCCCTGGTTGTAAATTCTACCGGCTTCGGTCAGGCCAATGCTGCGTGTGCTACGGTTTAACAGCTTTACCTGCAACTCATCTTCCAGTTTTGACACCGTCTGACTGATGGACGAAACGCTCATCTGTAGCTGTCTGGCGGCGGCGGTAAAAGAGCCAAATTCAACTACTTTGGCAAACACCGACATGCGTTTTAGTCGTTCCATTATTCACTCTGACTTAAAAGTGATTTAGATCACATAATATAGATAACAGCATAACAGTTACGCTAATATATTAAATATCAATCTACAGCAATGTTGCTCTCGCCCGGCTTTCCATGCCCTTCTCTGCGGCGACAGATGCTGAAAATAATAACGCCTGCTCTCTCTATACAACCAAGGTCAACATGAGTCTGTTTCCCGTTATCGTGGTGTTTGGGCTGTCCTTCCCACCGATATTTTTTGAATTGCTTTTATCACTGGCGATTTTCTGGCTGGTGCGCCGGGTACTTGTGCCAACAGGTATCTACGACTTTGTCTGGCATCCGGCGTTGTTCAACACCGCGCTCTATTGCTGCTTGTTTTATTTGATATCGCGACTGTTCGTTTGAGGTTGAAGTGAAAACACTAATAAGAAAATTCTCCCGTACGGCCATCACGGTCGTATTAGTCATTCTGGCCTTCATCGCAATTTTTAATGCCTGGGTCTATTACACCGAATCCCCCTGGACGCGTGACGCGCGCTTTAGCGCTGACGTCGTTGCGATCGCGCCGGACGTTTCTGGACTCATTACCCAGGTGAATGTTCATGATAACCAGCTGGTGAAAAAAGGACAGATACTGTTCACCATCGACCAGCCGCGCTATCAAAAGGCGCTTGAGGAAGCGCAAGCCGATGTTGCTTATTATCAGGTACTGGCACAGGAGAAACGCCAGGAGGCCGGACGTCGTAACCGTCTCGGTGTGCAGGCGATGTCTCGCGAAGAGATCGACCAGGCTAACAACGTACTACAAACGGTTCTGCATCAGTTAGCGAAAGCGCAGGCGACCCGCGATCTGGCAAAACTGGATCTTGAACGCACGGTGATCCGCGCGCCAGCAGATGGCTGGGTGACCAACCTCAACGTCTATACCGGTGAGTTTATTACTCGAGGATCAACGGCGGTTGCGCTGGTGAAACAGAACTCCTTCTATGTACTGGCCTATATGGAAGAAACTAAGCTGGAAGGGGTGCGTCCGGGGTATCGTGCAGAGATCACGCCGCTTGGCAGTAACAAAGTGCTGAAAGGGACTGTTGATAGTGTTGCCGCTGGGGTCACCAACGCCAGCAGCACGCGTGACGACAAAGGGATGGCGACCATCGACTCTAACCTTGAATGGGTGCGTTTGGCGCAACGTGTTCCGGTTCGTATTCGTCTCGACAACCAGCAAGAGAACATCTGGCCTGCGGGCACCACTGCTACAGTGGTGGTCACTGGCAAACAAGATCGCGACGAAAGCCAGGATTCGTTCTTCCGTAAAATGGCCCATCGCCTGCGTGAGTTTGGTTAATCACGATGGGTATTTTCTCCATTGCTAACCAACATATTCGCTTTGCGGTAAAACTGGCGACCGCCATTGTACTGGCGCTGTTTGTTGGCTTTCACTTCCAGCTGGAAACGCCACGCTGGGCGGTACTGACAGCGGCGATTGTTGCCGCCGGTCCGGCCTTTGCTGCGGGAGGTGAACCGTATTCTGGCGCTATTCGCTATCGTGGCTTTTTGCGCATCATCGGCACATTTATTGGCTGTATTGCCGGACTGGTGATCATCATTGCGATGATCCGCGCACCATTATTGATGATTCTGGTGTGCTGTATCTGGGCCGGTTTTTGTACCTGGATATCCTCGCTGGTACGAATAGAAAACTCGTACGCGTGGGGGCTGGCCGGTTATACCGCGCTGATCATTGTGATCACCATTCAGCCGGAACCATTGCTTACGCCGCAGTTTGCCGTCGAACGTTGTAGCGAGATCGTTATCGGTATTGTGTGTGCGATTATGGCGGATTTGCTCTTTTCTCCGCGATCGATCAAACAAGAAGTGGATCGAGAGCTGGAAAGTTTGCTGGTCGCGCAATATCAATTAATGCAACTCTGTATCAAGCATGGCGATGGTGAAGTTGTCGATAAAGCCTGGGGCGACCTGGTGCGACGCACCACGGCGCTACAAGGCATGCGCAGCAACCTGAATATGGAATCTTCCCGCTGGGCGCGGGCCAATCGACGTTTAAAAGCGATCAATACGCTATCGCTGACGCTGATTACCCAATCCTGCGAAACTTATCTTATTCAGAATACGCGCCCGGAATTGATCACTGATACTTTCCGCGAATTTTTTGACACGCCGGTAGAAACCGCGCAGGACGTCCACAAGCAGCTCAAACGCCTGCGGAGAGTTATCGCCTGGACCGGGGAACGGGAAACGCCTGTCACCATTTATAGCTGGGTCGCGGCGGCAACGCTTTATCAGCTTCTCAAGCGCGGCGTTATCAGTAACACAAAAATCAACGCCACCGAAGAAGAGATCCTGCAAGGCGAACCGGAAGTCAAAGTAGAGTCAGCCGAACGTCATCATGCGATGGTTAACTTCTGGCGAACCACACTTTCCTGCATTCTGGGCACGCTTTTCTGGCTGTGGACGGGCTGGACTTCCGGCAGTGGTGCAATGGTGATGATTGCGGTAGTGACGTCACTGGCAATGCGTTTGCCGAATCCACGCATGGTGGCGATCGACTTTATCTACGGGACGCTGGCCGCGCTGCCGTTAGGGCTGCTCTACTTTTTGGTGATTATCCCTAATACCCAACAGAGCATGTTGCTGCTGTGTATTAGCCTGGCAGTGCTGGGATTTTTCCTCGGTATAGAAGTACAGAAACGGCGACTGGGCTCGATGGGGGCGCTGGCCAGCACCATAAATATTATCGTGCTGGATAACCCGATGACTTTTCATTTCAGTCAGTTTCTCGACAGCGCATTAGGGCAAATCGTCGGCTGTGTGCTCGCGTTCACCGTTATTTTGCTTGTGCGGGATAAATCGCGCGACAGGACCGGACGTGTACTGCTTAATCAGTTTGTTTCTGCCGCTGTTTCCGCGATGACTACCAATGTGGCACGTCGTAAAGAGAACCACCTCCCGGCACTTTATCAGCAGCTGTTTTTGCTGATGAATAAGTTCCCAGGGGATTTGCCGAAATTTCGCCTGGCGCTGACGATGATTATCGCGCACCAGCGCCTGCGTGATGCGCCGATCCCGGTTAACGAGGATTTATCGGCGTTTCACCGACAAATGCGCCGCACAGCAGACCATGTGATATCTGCCCGTAGCGATGATAAACGTCGTCGGTACTTTGGCCAGTTGCTGGAAGAACTGGAAATCTACCAGGAAAAGCTACGCATCTGGCAAGCGCCACCGCAGGTGACGGAACCGGTTCATCGGCTGGCGGGGATGCTCCATAAGTATCAACATGCGTTGACCGATAGTTAAGTCAAAACCGACGCCAAAAGCGTCGGTTTTTTCATGGCTATACTTAGCGATGCACGGCAGAACTCGCCGCGAAACGTGACGGTGGCAACAGATGAATATTTATACCTTTGATTTTGATGAGATTGAGAGTCAGGAGGATTTTTATCGTGACTTTAGCCAAACCTTTGGTCTGGCGAAAGATAAGGTACGCGATCTCGACTCACTATGGGATGTGTTAATGAACGATGTCCTGCCGCTACCACTTGAGATTGAATTTGTTCATCTGGGAGAGAAAACGCGTCGCCGTTTTGGCGCGTTAATATTGCTGTTTGATGAGGCAGAGGAAGAGCTGGAAGGGCATTTGCGTTTTAATGTTCGTCATTAGCGCAAAAAAAAGCCCCCGAACCGGGGGCAATATCGTCGGACAAGACGATGAGGGTTTATTTGTACAGTTCAGCCGTAGCGTGCCAGGTGTCACCGCTACGAGCTTCAGTAATCTGGTAGGCCGTTGCGCCTTTCTCTTCCGCTTTTTTGTTCAGCATTTCACGCATATCCATTGGCGAAGACGCCACACCACTTACGGATACGGTCCCGATTGCTTCACGATTTTGTGCTTGTGCAGCATCAATGGAGTCGGCAGCGAATGCACCGAAAGAGAGAACAGAAAGTACGCTTAATGCAGCAACAGTGGTTTTGATTTTCATGATTTTTACCTCGACATAATCTTTTTGCTGGGTCTTTGTTTCGTGACCCTTATCACAAAATCAAGTATACACTAATTATTGAACTAATTAATACCACGCTAACTGTTTCTGTTGATACTAAGTGTTAAAAATGTGAATGTT
>NZ_SJWV01000559.1:0-575 GCF_004352695.1 Escherichia sp. KCJ4928 | reverse complement strand
CACCAGTGGCATGTGTGAACTTTGTAGAAACAGGGAATGTACCTACTACACCAGATTTTATAATGTCTTTTATCTGATTAATTTTCATAGGGGAAATTTTAAGACCAATGTTGGCGATATTAACGCTCCTTTCAGCGCCATTACCCCATAAATAGTGAGCAAGCGCCACAATTGGTGTAGTGACATTACCGCTCATTTGTTTCATATTCATTGAGCGATAGTCATATTGACTTGGCGCTGGTTTTGCGAAGTGGTAAGCGTCATAAACGCTTATTCCAGGGTGAAGAACCAGATTTCGGTCGGCGTTACAGAAGTAACCAATATTTGTCGATATGATCTGCAATGTGAGAGGGTTGCTGGCCCCATGTTTTTTGATGTAATCCTCAAGTTGAGTTAAAGCCTGAAGACACATGTTTGGACTCTGGAAAAAACTATAAACAACCTGGACTAAAAGAGGGCCAGCACCAGGAACATGCGGTGCTGAAAGAGAAAATGCACCATTGCCATAACTTGGTAAGTTAGTTGATGGTGATGGTGCATGAACAGTTAAGGTTTCCATACATAACTCCTTATAA
>NZ_SJWV01000558.1:0-575 GCF_004352695.1 Escherichia sp. KCJ4928 | reverse complement strand
CCTGCGGGTAGCGGAATGCATCATTCTGTCCCCGCTTTTTGAATCGGGGAAAAGCAGCCCGCTTCCGGAAGAAGTTTTTGTAAGCCCGCTCAAGGTCTTTCAGTGACTGTTGCAATGGCTGTGAGGGCGAATCTTTAAGCCATTGCGTTTCAGTGGCGTTTTTCCACTCAACCAGCCAGGAAGCCATTTTCCCGTAAGGGATGTATTTATTACCGGCCTCATGATTCTCATTCTGACGTGCCAGAGCACGATTGAAAACGAAACGACATGCGCCTGCGAAGCGCCTCATTTCACGCTCCTGTTGACCACCGGGTCTTAACTGGAATTTAAATGCTTATAGTCGTTTCACAGGCCAAATGATACTTTGGTCTATGAATAAAGAAACCGATATCCGGCGTGGAAGGCATTGTGTTTTCCTGATGCATGTTCACCTGGTCTTTGTCACCAAATACCGACGTCAGATTTTTGACTATGACGCGACAGAAAAACTACGCACTTACTTTTCAAATGTATGTGCTGATTTTGAAGCTGAACTGGTTTAAATGGATGGCGAACCAGATCACGTCCATTTGTTA
>NZ_SJWV01000557.1:0-576 GCF_004352695.1 Escherichia sp. KCJ4928 | reverse complement strand
ACTAATCTTATCTATATATCATGTGATATGTTCTGTAACAAGTAAAATCAACATAAAAAATTCAGCAAAATTTAATATTCGTTCAACTAGCCGTCTCACATATGACATTATTAGTCAACTCCATTTGCCACAAAATGGCTATTTCATGGAGCGCAGTAATTTCTTAGTGGCTATTATCATGCTAATTCTTAGGTCCCTAGCGATTATTCCTGGCTGATTCGTCAGCTTACGCCATGAGATTGTTACATTCCTTTTTATCCTGGAGATATGGGGGAACGCAGGAGATGATTTTTTCATCTACATTCGTTGGTAAATATAGCTTTGGTCACTACGACTTAAACCTTCCTCAATCACAGCCATTCGCCGGGCGATACGGCAAACAAACTAAGTGAAACATCATCCTGAAAACACCAACATCAACAAGCCTCTCCAGATCGACTTCAGAAGTGACCAGTTACAAGCCACAAACCAGGAAACATATTTCATGATGAGAATTATGCTCAGCCTGATGGCGGGTAAACACTGATTTTCACCACGCTCACTGAGTTAACTTGCAAATCTTTCCTTGTTTATACT
>NZ_SJWV01000556.1:0-589 GCF_004352695.1 Escherichia sp. KCJ4928 | reverse complement strand
CGCAAAGAGCAGGCATATGGCACCGACGATATACCATATAGCCATTGGATCTTCGGCGGCAGACGTCTGTTGGTAAGACACGGGGATTCCTCCATAGATGAATGGATAAATTTCGGGATGAGGCTGAGTGGAATTAATGCGAACAATCGCCGGTAATGACCGGGCAGGGCTGAATTCAGCAGGGCATTTTCACAGGAACAGCAGAAGGTGGTGAGAGACAGGCACAAAAAAGCCGACTGGTGAGGCCGGCTTTTTTGCGATCCCAGGGAGAGTTGGTGGCTCTGGCCCGGAGGAAGTCTCTTTTCAACTAACGTTACCAGAATATCGTTATATTCACCTGATCGCAATCTGTTCGTTACAGTCTATTGTTCCGGGAGTAGCGATATCGCCTGAAACAAGTATAATCAGCAAGTTAGCCTTGTCTGGAGACTTACCTTCGCATCAATCCATCGGGACTATGGATCTGTGCTATTCAAAGACCAGGCCGGACAAACAGGTGGTGCTGCGTCTGGTGCTCTGGCCGGAGGAAGTCTCTTTTCAGCTAACAATGAGAGAGCTGTTGTGACAGGCAATGTAAGAGTAAGCAGCA
>NZ_SJWV01000555.1:0-590 GCF_004352695.1 Escherichia sp. KCJ4928 | reverse complement strand
CGAACTGATGAGGAGGAGTGGGATCCATTCACTGGACAGCCTGATGCTCAACGGAGAAGGTATATTGATACAATTACAGGGGGCTGATATTCGCGAAAAAACAGGTCAGCATATTCACTGATCCAGGTATGGGCTGAAAACAGTGTCAGCCTGAAATAAACGCTCAATGCCTCATACACATGGGGCATTGAGCACGGTCATAAATAATCTTTATTATTTTTCTGATTCAACATTTCCGGTCAGTATCGGCTCTTCTGGCAAAGACAGTACCGGAACGTCACGTTCACCATTGAATACAAAAACACTTTCAGCGAAATCATTCTGTAACAAAGAAAAACTTAACGGCAGATTTTTAGTTTGTATCCCTGTGAGCCATTGAAAAATCTCGGGAAAACGACGTGCACTGATATGCACATGATTGAGGTGGTGCTCAGTAATATCACTGGCCATCATCATGAGAGGCACATCGTATCCCGAACGCAAACCTGGCGCATGATGCACAGGGGTGCTGTCTGAACTGACGGATTGCCCATGATCAGAAAAATACAGCATGGCAAAATCATCACCATGCTCTGTCGTCATGTTATAAA
>NZ_SJWV01000554.1:0-592 GCF_004352695.1 Escherichia sp. KCJ4928 | reverse complement strand
CAGTACTGAAAGCCAGAGACCAGGCATCTGTTGTTGGTGATATTATGTCTGATAAACAGGCCACAATCAGCTTCGGAACTGAATCAGGTAAAGAGGGCATATTGTCTGAGAAGGCATCCCGGGGACTCGCGGCAGGATTACTGAGTGGTTTTAATACGGCATACCGCGGTGCAATTCATGCCCCATCTGCATCTGCTACTGTGAACAATACCTGGTGGCAACTGACAGGAGACTCCTCACTTCGCTCGTTAAAAAATACCGGAAGCATGACATATTTTACAGGAAGTGCAGCGAATAAAGCATTCCATACACTGACGGTTGATGAGCTGACGACGAATGGCACTGCGTATGCCATGCGTACGGACCTGAAAAATGCGGATAAGCTGGTAGTAAACCAAAAGCTGTCAGGTAAGGACAATATTCTGCTGGTTGATTTTCTGAACAAACCCACCGGAGAAAAACTGGATATTGAACTGGTAAGCGCGCCAAAAGACACCAATAAAAATGTCTTTAAAGCCAGTAAACAAACCATTGGTTTCAGTAATGTAACGCCGGTTATTACAACCCGGGAAACCGATGACAAAATAACATG
>NZ_SJWV01000553.1:0-602 GCF_004352695.1 Escherichia sp. KCJ4928 | reverse complement strand
ACGGCCTGCCGCCATTTCTGAAAAAAGACGTCGAATTTTCCTGAATATGATGCCCCTGCGTGGCCGCCAGCCCGGCGGCATACACCGGCGGCAACCCTATAAGCGGATGAAAAAAACAGTTAAACCGATCATGGATCACTTCCCGGGCAGGCACCGTCACCGCCTCAGTGATCCCGCAGTTCCGGTCCGGCGTGATGCGGTAGAACACCTCGCCGTCATCCGCCACCAGAGGTTCAACCCGGTTCCAGTCCAGAATACGCAGTTCTTTGATCTGCCCCCGGGCATTACGGATTTTCAGCACCACCGTATTGCCGTGACGCAGTTTGGCGTTCAGCCACAGTTCAAAAAACTGAATGCGGTTCTGCTGCGCATTGGGGCGACGACAGAGGCGGGCAATATCCCCCCGGCGCGTTTCCCTGCGTATCCCATGCGCATCCGTCTGCATAAGACGCAGCCGCATTTTGGCGATATCCTGGGATATCAGCGAAATACATGCAAACACCGCATGAAAGGAGAGGACGGCTTCAGGATCGGCTTTCACGCCCTGCTGCCAGGCGCCGGAAAAGGGCTCAGCCACCGCCTGAAACAGGCTGGTCCAGCCC
>NZ_SJWV01000552.1:0-604 GCF_004352695.1 Escherichia sp. KCJ4928 | reverse complement strand
AAAGAAATGTTGTTTTGTAGAAATAATGTTATTTTCAATAATGCCTGGCAATGAATACTGCCAAACTTCATTTTTTTCTTTTACAGCAAATTTGAGACCTAAAACTTCTATTTGCTGATTCAATGTTAACGTTCTATCTTCAGGTTCTTGTGCTGTTAATTCTCTGAATGTTACTACCAGATCAGGGTCGGTAGTAATTATTATCTCAAAACTACCTGTAAGCTCGCCATAAGGAACGACTATTGTGTTTTCTGGTAACTCAGAAAAAGCATCACTTCTTCCTAACGAAACATCATTACCAATGATAACAAGTAGACGCCCATTAAGTATTTCATACTCGCATCCATTCAATGGTCCGCTCAACAAACGAATGGCATAAGATTCCAATAAGTCTTGTGATAAGAATTTATCATTATTTTCCATGAATACCACCCGCTAATTCCATAAGCTCTAGTTTAGAGTAGTGTAACAAGACGGAAATTTCATGACCAAATTATGATGACACAGAATAAAAAAATTATAATTTCGAGAACTATTTTAAATGCCTCTATGCATAACTTTATTTACAATTTAAGGTATAAACCCTATTCCCTCAATGTTAAGC
>NZ_SJWV01000551.1:0-610 GCF_004352695.1 Escherichia sp. KCJ4928 | reverse complement strand
ACAACCACCGGGGAAATCAAAGGCGGAAAAGTCAGTGGTGGTACAGTCCGGTCTGACGGTCGTCTTTCAACCGGGGAGTATTTACAGCTTGATAAAACAGCTACGGCAGGCACAAAGTGTGCACCGGACGGACTTGTAGGCCGCACCAGTACAGGGGCCATACTTTCGTGCCAATCCGGTATGTGGGCAGGTTTTGAATCCTACCCTGTCGGAAGCCCTATACCGTGGCCATCAGCCACCCCTCCACAAGGCTACCTGGTGATGAACGGGCAGTCATTTTCATGTTCCCGGTATCCTCAGCTTGCCCGTGCTTATCCCGGGTGTAAGCTGCCGGATTTGCGCGGTGTTTTTATCCGTGGCTGGGACAACGGACGTGGGCTGGATGGAGATCGGAACAGACATCTCCTGAGTTATCAGGCCGATCAATCCGGTGTCTATCATGAGCGTGGGGGATGGCTGAAAGGGCATCACAGCGGTATGCCTTACTGGGCCCAGGGAAGCACAACGGAAATGCGCCCCAAAAACATTGCCTTTAACTACATCGTCAAAGCAAGCTGATGCATTTAAGGCGTATTAACTTTTAACTTACAGCAACGTATTTTGACCCAGA
>NZ_SJWV01000550.1:0-612 GCF_004352695.1 Escherichia sp. KCJ4928 | reverse complement strand
AAATGGCAACAAACCACCCGAAAAGCTGCCGCGATCGCACCTGATAAATTTTAACCGTATGCATAGCTATTCAGCCATGTGAATAACGCTGGTTTTGCCTGCGTAAACCTCATGACACTGTTTTTTTCCATCTTTTCAGTTGATGACATACGCAGACATCGCGGGATGAGGCTGAGGAATGAGCGCGATCTGGCAAAGAGGCAAAACACAGCAACAAAAACGACACGCCAGAATCGCGCCCGGATGCGTTTTTAACGCGTTCAGGTACCATCTGGCAACCTCCCGGAACAACTCACCGTCACATCCCCATTGACGGGCCACGCCATACCCGAGCTTCCCGTTCCAGCTCTTCATGCCAGGACCGCGCACGCTCCCGTTCCAGGCGTGCCTGCCTTTCCTGTTCATCCCTTATCTGCTGTTCGTGATAAATAACCGACTCAAGCGGTCCACCTGCCCGGCTAATCTCTGCACCTGCTGACTCAAGTCGTCGCACTGTTCCCTCATTTGCCCGTTCTCCTGTCGTGTCAGCTCGAACATATGCTGCAAATCCGTGAAGGCGCTCTCCCAGTCTTTCAGCCGCTGCGTATAGTCCTGCTGCAATTGCTCTAAGGC
>NZ_SJWV01000054.1:0-24518 GCF_004352695.1 Escherichia sp. KCJ4928 | reverse complement strand
TTGTAGCGGCAGTCGGTGGTGAGTGGATGAAACCCCGCTTTCAACGGTTGAATACCGTGATAAAACAGCCGCGACTCACCGCCCCACACCACCACATCGCCATGTTCCAACAACAAACGTTTGAGCGGATCATTACGTTTCAGGCCACCAAATTGAAAAATCGCAGGTAAGCCCAGAGAAACAGAAACAATCGGCGCGCGCAGATCCGGTTCGTCTTTATCCTGATGCAGCGACAGTTTCGCGCCAGCAGCGTAGCGGTTGATAAGACAAGCATCTGGCTGGAAATCTGGATAGCCCGCCGCCGTAGTCGCACGTTGACATAAATCATGAAAGCTTTGTGGCATGGCGGGCCACGGTTTATTTGTTTGCGGATCAATGGGCGAATAGAGATAACCTTGCCGATGGGTCGTCCAGCCCAGATGCCCACAGTTGGTCATCGCCACCGACATGGTATATCCCCCGGGGGTGACCATCTGGCGAAACGGCGACTGGCTGGCAACGTCATTAATATCGCGGATTAGTTGCTCCGCAGCATTAAAAGCAAAACGCCGTAAAATTACCGCACCAGCCGCCAGTGGCTCTTGCCACGGTTCAGCATCGGCAAACAGATCCAACATTACCTCTCCTCATTTTCAGCTTCGCGGCGCAGCAGTTGCGCTTTACGCGACACGCCCCAGCGGTAACCGGAAAGTGTGCCATCACCACGGACCACCCGATGACAGGGTATTATGATAGCCAGCTTGTTGGCGGCACAGGCGCTGGCAACGGCCCGTACCGCTTTCGGTTTGCCGATGGCGTTAGCCAGTTGCTGATAACTGACGGTTTCACCGCAAGGTATCGTGCGCAGTGCCTGCCAGACTTGTTGCTGAAAAGCAGTGCCGCGAATGTCCAGCGGTAACGTCAGCGGCGTATCGCGTTGATTGAGGCTGGCGATCACTTCACGCACATGTTGCTGAAACATCAGATCGGCAGGCGCGTTGTCGGCAGCGGGAAACATCTGCTGCAACTCGCTGATTAGTGTCGCGTCATCATCGCCCAGCAATATCGCGCAAATCCCCCGCTCGCTTTCTGCCACCAGGCAACGACCCAGCTCACAATCAGCCAGCGCGTAACGCACCGCCAGATTTTCGCCACCGTGACGGAATTGTTTAGCCGTCATGCCCAGCGTTTCGTCGGCTTTGCGGTAGTAACTGCTGCTGTCGGGGAATCCGGCGTTAAGAATAGACGTCGTCACGCTCTCCCCTTTCGCCAGCGATTCGCGCAAACGGCGAGCGCGCCAGGCCTGTTGCCAGGCTTTAGGCGTCATTCCGGTAGTCGCTTTAAACAACCGATGCAGATGGAACGGACTCATCGCCACATGGTCGGCTAAGGCTTCCAGCGTTACAGGCGTTTCCTGTTCCAGCAGTCGACAGGCGTGGGTAATTTTATCCAACCGATGTTGCTGGGCATTGGCTTTGTCTGGCTGACAACGTTTGCAGGGGCGAAAGCCAGCGGCGAGTGCCTCGCTGGCATTTGCGTAGAAGGAGACGTTTTCCCGCAAAGCATGTCTGGCGCGGCAAGACGGACGGCAAAAGATGCCTGTGGTGCGCACGGCGAAAACGAATTCGCTGTCGGCATTCGGGTCGCGGGCTAAGACAGATTGCCAGCGTTGATCGTCAGTTAAGCATGTGGCGTTTTTCATAATCAGCTCCCTGGTTAAGGATAGCCTTTAGTCTGCCCGGTCACCATCACGCAAAAACCAGCAATCTTGCGCTTTAATTTTTTTCGCTGACAAGGAAGCTTTTAAACTGTGGTGACATCCAGGTTTTAAAGCTATCGCCTTCTTTGGTGATCATATAAACCGCCAGCCCTTCCCGGCGAACAACCTCTTTGGCTTTCTCCGGCCCGAGTACCATCAAGCCAGTATCCCAGGCATCGGCTTCCAGCGCCGTCGGAGCAATCACCGTCACGGATACCAGATTGTGTTCGATGGGACGCCCGGTTTGCGGATCGATAACATGAGAAAGACGTTTGCCGTCCAGTTCGTAATAGTTACGGTAACTGCCAGAGGTGCTAATACCATGACCGTTGATATCCACCACAGCCTGAACCGCGTTTTCTTTATCGGTTGGTTTTTGAATCGCTACCCGCCACGGCAGGCCTTCACCGTTCATACCACGGCTGTTCAGCGCGCCGCCCACCGACACCAGATAGCGGGAAATCCCTTCCTGCTCCATCAAGCGTGCCAGGTGATCCGCCGCATAACCTTCACCGACGGTGGAGAGATCGACATATAAATCCGGTAGGTCTTTTTGCAGATATTGCTGATGCGACTGATTAATGACCGTCAGGTGCTGTAAGCCGGTTTTGGCTTTCATCGCATCGATCTGTTCCTGGCTCGGAATTTGAACCGGCTGTTGTTCCGGGCCAAAGCCCCACAGATTCACCAGCGGCCCGACGGTTATATCCATCGCACCATCGGTCCTTGCGCCAATGCGCAGCGAGGTGGTGACGATATCGGCCATCGCTTCACTTACCGGCCACGGCGATAAACTTTGCGAATCGTTAAAGCGCATCAGCGCGGAATCTTTTTTATAGGTCGAAAGCAGCTGATCGTCGGCGTCCAGCTGGGTCTGAATCTTTTCTTTAAGTTCGGCACTGCGTTTGGCGTCAATGCCCGGGATGCTGGCACGCCAGAAGGTACCCATAGTTTTGCCTTCAAGAACGGTAACTTCAGTAGCGTGGGTTTTGGCGGTTTGTGGTTTTTGATCGCAACCAACAAAGAAGAGCGCGGCAGCCAGCAGTGCCACGCGGGTAAAGCTTATTTCCATACGTGATTATCCTCATGCGAACGGTCGCAAGAGTACACCAAAAAACTGTGTTTGTACGCTGAAAACAATGAAAAAAGGGCCCGCAGGCCCTTTGTTCGATATCAATCGAGATTAGAACTGGTAAACCAGACCCAGAGCTACGATGTTATCAGTGTTGATGCCAGCGTCACGAGTGAACTGGTTGTCGTCCAGCAGGTTGATTTTGTAGTCAACATAGGTGGACATGTTTTTGTTGAAGTAGTAGGTCGCACCAACATCAACATATTTCAGGATATCTTCGTCGTCGTAGCCACGACCCAGGTTTTTACCTTTAGACTGCAGGTAAGCCAGGGACGGACGCAGACCAAAGTCGAACTGGTACTGAGCAACAGCTTCGAAGTTCTGTGCTTTGTTCGCCCAACCCAGGGAACCTACGCGAGTTGCGTTGTAGGTCTGGGTGTACTGAGCAGCCAGGTAGATGTTGTTAGCGTCGTATTTCAGACCACCAGTGTAGGTTTCAGCACGGTCGCCGTTACCGATGTACAGCGGGCTGTTCTGATCATCAGTACGTTTGGAGCTGGAAACTGCAGCACCGATACCGAAGCCTTCGTAATCATAAGTGATAGATCCGCCAACGCCGTCGCCGTTCTGACGCAGTGCTTCACGACCGTTGTTAGTCATGCCTTCGCCGCTTACGCTACCGTTTTTGCCCTGGTACTGAACAGCAAAGTTCAGGCCGTCAACCAGACCGAAGAAGTCAGTGTTACGGTAGGTCGCAAAGCCGTTACCACGCTGCTGCATGAAGTTGTCAGAACCGTAGGTGTCGCCACCGAATTCTGGCAGTACGTCGGTCCAGGAAGTTACGTCGTAAACAACGCCGTAGTTACGACCGTAGTCGAAAGAACCCACATCCTGGAATTTCAGACCTGCGAATGCCACACGGGTCCAGGAGTTGTTTTCGTTTTCAGCGCTGTTGCCCTGGATCTGATATTCCCACTGGCCGTAACCGGTCAGCTGGTCAGTAACCTGAGTTTCACCTTTGAAGCCAAGACGCATGTAGGTCTGGTCGCCATCTACATCTTTGTTGTCAGAGAAATAGTGCAGGCCGTCTACTTTACCGTACAGATCTAATTTGTTGCCGTCTTTGTTGTAAACTTCAGCAGCGTTTGCTGCGCCTGCTACCAGCAGAGCTGGGACCAGGAGGGACAGTACTTTAACTTTCATGTTATTAACCCTCTGTTATATGCCTTTATTTGCTTTTTTATGCCACTGCATACTGATTAACCCTCATTAATCAGTCGGCAAGTCCATTCTCCCCAAAAATGCAGAATAATCCAACACGAATATGATACTAAAACTTTTAAGATGTTTCATTTATCGCTATAGATGTTTCAAAATGTAAATGCAAGGGAACTTTTTAAGATTATTGCGGAATGGCGAAATAAGCACCTAACATCAAGCAATAATAATTCAAGGTTAAAATCAATAACTTATTCTTAAGTATTTGACAGCACTGAATGTCAAAACAAAACCTTCACTCGCAACTAGAATAACTCCCGCTATCATCATTAACTTTATTTATTACCGTCATTCATTTCTGAATGTCTGTTTACCCCTATTTCAACCGGATGCCTCGCATTCGGTTTTTTTTACCCTTCTTTACACACTTTTCATTATTCTGTGCTACCACAGAAAAACTATAACGCTTGTTAACTATTTCACAAATAATTAACATCAGCATAATTTCCAGCAATCTTCGTTTATTTGCAATTAATTTCGTTGGGCTTTTTGTAGGTTATTTGTACAGCAAAATGGCGCTTGTACATCTATTTCCCCCATACAGGATGATAAATATCACGGGAGAATAGAGAATCATCAATCAGGTAAGAGTCTGGAATTTCACACTGTACCCTTTATACTGCCCTATCACTTCGCGAAGTTTTAACAGGTCATAAACACGAATGCGTCAGAAAGAGACAACGGCCACGACCCGCTTTTCACTCCTACCGGGGAGCATTACCCGCTTCTTTTTACTGTTGATCATTGTGTTACTGGTGACGATGGGGGTAATGGTACAAAGCGCCGTTAACGCATGGCTGAAAGATAAAAGTTACCAGATTGTCGACATTACCCACGCAATCCAAAAGCGCGTCGATACCTGGCGTTACGTGACCTGGCAGATCTACGACAACATTGCCGCGACGACCTCCCCCTCCTCCGGCGAAGGTTTACAAGAGACGCGCCTGAAACAGGATGTCTACTATCTGGAGAAACCGCGCCGCAAAACGGAAGCGTTAATCTTTGGCTCTCACGACAACTCAACGCTTGAGATGACTCAGCGGATGTCCACCTATCTGGACACATTGTGGGGCGCAGAAAATGTACCGTGGTCGATGTATTACCTGAATGGTCAGGATAACAGTCTGGTGCTGATCTCAACCCTGCCCCTTAAAGATCTCACCTCCGGATTTAAAGAATCGACCGTCAGCGACATTGTTGATTCACGTCGTGCAGAGATGTTGCAACAGGCCAACGCCCTCGATGAACGCGAAAGCTTTTCTAACATGCGCCGCCTGGCCTGGCAGAACGGTCATTACTTTACCTTGCGTACTACCTTTAACCAGCCAGGACATCTGGCAACGGTCGTGGCTTTTGATCTGCCGATTAATGATTTGATCCCACCGGGTATGCCGCTGGACAGTTTCCGCCTTGAGCCAGACGCGACGGCAACGGGAAACAATGATAATGAGAAAGAAGGGACGGATAGCGTCAGTATCCACTTTAACAGTACGAAGATTGAAATCTCCTCGGCACTCAACTCTACCGATATGCGCCTGGTCTGGCAGGTTCCTTATGGCACCTTATTGCTGGATACGTTGCAAAACATTCTGCTGCCACTGCTGCTGAACATCGGTTTGCTGGCGCTGGCGTTATTTGGCTATACCACATTCCGCCATTTCTCCAGCCGCAGTACAGAAAGTCTACCCAGCACGGCGGTCAATAACGAATTGCGCATTTTACGGGCAATTAATGAAGAGATAGTCTCACTGCTGCCGCTCGGCCTGCTGGTTCACGATCAGGAATCGAACCGCACTGTCATAAGTAACAAAATTGCCGATCATTTGCTGCCGCATTTGAATCTGCAAAACATCACCACCATGGCGGAACAGCATCAGGGGATTATTCAGGCGACGATCAATAACGAGCTGTATGAGATCCGCATGTTCCGCAGCCAGGTCGCGCCGCGCACACAAATTTTCATTATTCGCGATCAGGATCGCGAAGTGCTGGTAAACAAGAAACTCAAGCAGGCGCAGCGTCTGTATGAGAAAAACCAGCAGGGGCGGATGACCTTTATGAAAAACATTGGCGATGCGCTGAAAGAACCCGCACAGTCCCTGGCGGAGAGCGCGGCTAAACTCAACGCCCCGGAAAGCAAACAACTGGCGAATCAGGCAGATGTGCTGGTGCGGCTGGTTGATGAAATACAGTTAGCGAACATGCTTGCGGATGATAGCTGGAAAAGTGAGACGGTGCTGTTCTCCGTGCAGGATTTAATTGATGAAGTTGTGCCTTCAGTGTTGCCTGCCATCAAGCGTAAAGGTCTGCAACTGCTGATTAACAATCATCTGAAAGCACACGATATGCGCCGCGGCGATCGCGATGCCTTACGACGTATTTTGCTGCTACTGATGCAATATGCCGTGACCTCAACGCAATTGGGAAAAATCACCCTTGAGGTTGATCAGGATGAGTCCTCCGAAGACCGCCTGACGTTCCGCATTCTGGACACGGGAGAAGGCGTAAGTATTCATGAAATGGATAATTTGCACTTCCCGTTTATCAACCAGACCCAAAACGATCGCTATGGCAAGGCGGACCCGCTGGCATTCTGGCTGAGCGATCAACTGGCACGTAAACTGGGCGGTCATTTAAACATCAAAACGCGGGATGGGCTTGGTACACGCTACTCTGTGCATATCAAAATGCTCGCAGCTGACCCGGAAGTTGAAGAGGAAGAAGAGCGTTTACTGGATGATGTCTGCGTAATGGTGGATGTTACTTCGGCAGAAATTCGGAATATTGTCACTCGCCAGTTAGAAAATTGGGGTGCAACCTGTATCACACCCGATGAAAGATTAATTAGTCAAGATTATGATATCTTTTTAACGGATAATCCGTCTAATCTTACTGCCTCTGGCTTGCTTTTAAGCGATGATGAGTCTGGCGTACGGGAAATTGGGCCTGGTCAATTGTGCGTCAACTTCAATATGAGCAACGCTATGCAGGAAGCGGTCTTACAATTAATTGAAGTGCAACTGGCGCAGGAAGAGGTGACAGAATCGCCTCTGGGCGGAGATGAAAATGCGCAACTCCATGCCAGCGGCTATTATGCGCTCTTTGTAGACACAGTACCGGATGATGTTAAGAGGCTGTATACTGAAGCAGCAACCAGTGACTTTGCTGCGTTAGCCCAAACGGCTCATCGTCTTAAAGGCGTATTTGCCATGCTAAATCTGGTACCCGGCAAGCAGTTATGTGAAACGCTGGAACATCTGATTCGTGAGAAGGATGTTCCAGGAATAGAAAAATACATCAGCGACATTGACAGTTATGTCAAGAGCTTGCTGTAGCAAGGTAGCCTATTACATGAACAATATGAACGTAATTATTGCCGATGACCATCCGATAGTCTTGTTCGGTATTCGCAAATCACTTGAGCAAATTGAGTGGGTGAATGTTGTCGGCGAATTTGAAGACTCTACAGCACTGATCAACAACCTGCCGAAACTGGATGCGCATGTGTTGATTACCGATCTCTCCATGCCTGGCGATAAGTACGGCGATGGCATTACCTTAATCAAGTACATCAAGCGCCATTTCCCAAGCCTGTCGATCATTGTTCTGACCATGAACAACAACCCGGCGATTCTTAGTGCGGTATTGGATCTGGATATCGAAGGGATCGTGCTGAAACAAGGTGCACCGACCGATCTGCCGAAAGCTCTCGCCGCGCTGCAGAAAGGGAAGAAATTTACCCCGGAAAGCGTTTCTCGCCTGTTGGAAAAAATCAGTGCTGGTGGTTACGGTGACAAGCGTCTCTCGCCAAAAGAGAGTGAAGTTCTGCGCCTGTTTGCGGAAGGCTTCCTGGTGACCGAGATCGCTAAAAAGCTGAACCGCAGTATTAAAACCATCAGTAGCCAGAAGAAATCTGCGATGATGAAGCTGGGTGTCGAGAACGATATCGCCCTGCTGAATTATCTCTCTTCTGTGACCTTAAGTCCGGCAGATAAAGACTAATCATCTGTAGGCCAGATAAGACGCGTTAGTGTCTTATCTGGCATTTGCACCGATTGCCGGATGCAGCGTAAACGCCTTATCCGGCCTACGATTCCCATTATTTCAACAGATTACATTAAAGTAGGCCAGATAAGACGCGTCAGCGTCGCATCTGGCATTTGCACTGAATGCCAGATGCGGCATAAACACCTTATCCGTCCTACGATTCCCGCGATTTCCTGACCCTCTCGGCATATACCGTCAGCGTCTGTTTTATCACATCCAGCGTTACCGGCTTCGACAGGCAGCTGTCCATACCGGACTCCAGACACCGCTGCTTCTCTTCAGCCAACGCATTAGCAGTTACTCCGATTACCGGCAACGTCAGTCCCAACTGACGAATGCGTTGCGTCAAGCGGTAACCATCCATATTTGGCATGTTGACGTCGCTAAGCACGATATCAATATGATTCTTGCTAAGTACATTAAGCGCATCGACACCATCATTCGCGGTTTTACATTGATAGCCCAACGATCCCAACTGATCTGCCAGCAGACGTCGGTTAATCGGATGATCATCCACGACCAGAATCATCATATCGTCATTATCGCTGACCGCTTTGTCCGTCGACGGCAGAGCGTTAGCAGGATCGTCGCTCTCCATCTCGATCAAATAAATACGCGCCAACAATGCCGGTAGCTCATGCGGGGCAGCCACACTGTGTACCCACTCCCCTGGCGCTTTCTCCAGCGGAATACCAATATGGCGACGACAGAAGGTCACTACCGCTCTACCCTGCCATTTTTTACTCACTACCTCGTCAGTAATTAACACATCTTCGGGAGTCGGTTCCTGCCCTTCGTATGTTGTAACGACGATGCCGCTGCGCTGCAAACTGGTTTCCAGGAACTGACAGAGCGACGCATTGCGGACCGCCAGCCAGCAGCGTTTACCACTCAACCCTTCCACGCCTTTTTTCTGCGGGTACTGAGCGCCGTACAACGGAATACGCACGGTAAACTGGCTGCCCATTCCCGGTTCTGAATCTACCGAGATATCGCCGTCCATCATGCTGATCAGTTTTTCACAAATCGCCAGACCCAGACCGGTCCCCTGGAAGTTTCGCTGTACGCCCGTTCCGACCTGGAAGAAGGGATCAAACAAGCGCACCACTTCTTTCGCCGGAATCCCCACGCCGGTATCGCGAACACGGATAGAGAGATAATCGCCATCAGCGCGGACATGCAAAACTATACAGCCGGTATCGGTGAATTTTATGGCGTTACTCAACAGGTTGGAGATGACCTGCTGTAAACGCATCGGGTCGCCATTTAAGGCCACTGGCACATCCGGTTCAATAAAGCAGTACAAGCCTAACTGCTTGCGTACCACCAGCGGTAAATAGTTGGCGGTGATGTGGTTCATCACTTCACGCGGTGAAAACTCACGCGGTTCGATCTTCAACTGTTCCGATTCAATCTTCGAGAAATCGAGAATATCGCTGATAATTTTCAACAACAGGCTGGAAGAGTTGTTCATTGCCGTCACCAGCCGATCGACGCCTTTCGGTAACTCTTTGGTTTGCAACAGATCCAGGTTACCGATAATGCCATACAGCGGCGTTCGCAGCTCATGACTGACGGTGGCAAGGAACATCGATTTTGACTGGCTCGCCTGTTCCGCTGCTTGTGCCATCTCCTGCAACGACTCTTCCATCTTCACGCGCGAAGAAACATCCACCAGCACACAAATGGCCACGTTTTCATTACGATAGCGCGAATGGACGAAGCTGATTTGCAGATTGGTATTGTTGCTGGTCAGGACATCAACAAAATTGACCTGCTGCCCACAGATAATTTGCGTCAGTCGTTGGCGGTCCTCATGCGTAAGCATATTGAGATAGGTATGCGCCAGTTCGTTACTTAAAATATTGACGCCATCAGCGGTACGCAAAATGCAGATACCCACTGGCGCGGAGGCGACAATCTTGCGATTGAACTGCTCATGTTCTTCCAGTCGCAGGGCGTCGCTTTCCGCCGGAATGAAAATACGTCGCTCGTACATCCGCGCGAGAGTAAACAATGCAGCTCCGGCAAGCACATTCAGCAAAATTGCGTTAAGGATCAACATGCGAATGCGTTCCAGCACCTTATCAACCGGCACCGAATACACGATGCTTAGCGATGAGGGTGGCAGATTTTTCTTCAGCACCAGCTCCCGGAACCCTTCCGTATAGCCAAACCAGGAGCGTTCCTGCATCCAGCGAGGATCGCCCTTAATTTTACTTTCTGGTCCGGTAAGCGAAATCAGGGTATGACCATTTTCATCAAGAATGGTAACCCCCATCGGCAACGTACCCGGTAAGAAAAAGTTCTCCATCCGGATGGTCTGCTCGACACCCAAAAGCGCCTGCAACCGGTTCGCCAGATAAACTGGCGTCAACGCGTAAAAATACCCGACGCCAGGGCGCGGACCTTCGCTGATCCAGTAGAGGTTACTGCCGCTATCATCTTGTGGTGCATTTCGATATTTATTGATGCGTTCATGCAAAGCTTTCAACGCGGTATCGCGTTCCACTGGCATATCACGCAGACCGAAATTGGCCATGCAGAGGTTATCACTGCCGATTAAAAATACCCGGTTGAGATCGTAAGCCGCAGAAAAATTATCGCGCCAGTAGCGCATAAACCACGCCAATGACTCCAGAGAACCTCGCCAGGTGTTACTCATTGCGGAACAATCGGAGTCGGCAAACAGCGGTTCAAACGCAGGCACATCCGCCTGCGTTTCTCGTCCACGCGGGGAAAGCACACCGTTTTCTGCCGATAAGCGATTTTCGGCGATGTACTTCAGCTCTTTCATCACATCAGAGGTGCGTTGAATAAAGCGCTGAGCCTGATCGGAACTCAGATTAAATTCCTGACGAATTTCCGATTCTCGCTGATGTAACGCATTAACGATGTAAAAAACGGATGAAAAAGCAATCAACAGCCAGAGCACTAACGCCAATGCTCTGAACATGTAGCGCGAGGCTTTCAGGGTTGTACGAAAAGAAGCAAGGTATTTCAAAGGGGCGAAGCTCCGCCTCAGGTGACCGATGGAGTGTGGTTAAGGTAGCGGTAAAAGCGTGTTACCGCAATGTTCTGTCACCATTGCAATAATGCGTATCGCTTAGAAACCATTGCCTTAACCAGGAAAGCCGGAGTAGATGGACAGTTCTCAGTACGAAAAATAAGAAATGACCAATCTGCCGACGCTTGTTAATGGTTATATCCTGGCGTCGGCAGATCGCCCAGCAGTCTTATCTGAAAAAAGAGAGAGCCAGGTTGTGTGAAGGGATGGATCACCAGTCAAAACTTTTCACCAGCGTCAGCTCGCCAGCATTACGCATCGGTACAATAAATGTTTCCTGTTTCTCATTGACCGATCCTTCATCGGTGATCAGCGTCAGTTGGGCGGTCGTCAATTCCGTTTCGCTGCGCCCACCATAGTAGTTGATATACACCTGATAGCGCCCGTGAACTGGTGCTGGCATGGCGAAAATCTCGGGTCCGTACCCCGTCGTGACATCCATATCCAGTGCACCACTGTTTTTCAGCACGGTGTTACCGTACCAGGCGTGTTCGCCATCGGGCGTGACAACATGGAGATCGAGATCGGTATTGTCCGTATCCCACGAGAGAACCAGCCGTAAACGTGCACGAATCGTTCCTGTACCCGGCGTTGAGTAAAACTGCATTTTTTGCCGGCTTTGCCCATCCGGGCTGATGACCTGCACGCTGTTGCTGCCTTCAGTGAAAATATAAGGGCGTGCAAATGAACCATCGGATTCAATTCTCTGCGGCATACTGGCACCGTTGACCACCAGCCGGCCCTGCTGAACTTTACCCGCCGCAGCATAATTCTTTATTTTGCCGCGGATCTGCGCTGAGATATTTTGATCATCTGCCATGTTGACGGACGACGCCGGGTAATTGATCGATTGTGAAAAACTGGCATCTTCGCCCTCTGCCGGATGCCAGCCAGAGAGCGGTGCGTCAATCTCGACTTCCTGCACACCTTCACTGTGAGCGACAGGCGAAAGTGCCACCAGTAACAACGGAAGAAAAATCTTTCGCATAGCATTAGTCCATTAATAATTGTCGGGTCAGCGTTTCGATATAGTTCTCATCAAGCCCGGTGGGATAACCATCAAAGGCCAGGTGCAGATACTCATGGGTTAAATCCAGCCGATCCTGAAGCGTAAAGAAGTTACGAATAAACAGCCGTTTCTGCTGCCGATCGGTATAGGGGAAACCTGAGACTAAACGACAGACCGCAAACACGTCTGGTTCGTTGTACCCCGTCTCGCCTTGTAATATACGCCGCCACTGCGGCATTTTTTTCGCCAGCCAGGCTTTCGCTTTGGGTAATAACTGGCAGGTTGAGCGTGGCGCTCCCCAGCGGCTAAGGCTGTTGTCGGGATAAGCAAACGCGAGTATCTGGTCGTAACGCTCTCCCTGCCCCGCCTGGGCCGTGGCTTGCCGCCAGGAAAGTGTCCCTTCGGTAGCTCGACTGCCATGATAATGAACCGGATCGCCTGCATAGATGAGATCCTGCGTCCAGGCGGTCATCGTTCGCGCCCCCGTGGTCGCTGGCGAAGCAGAAACACGCTGCGTGGCGCTGCTGTCGGGGATGGTCAGGCAATCGCCTTCCCGATTGGCGTTTTGCTGTAAAAAAGTGCGAATCGCCACGGTCATGGCTTTCGCTGCCTCAGGGGGCGTACTTTTCGCCTCGCGATCCAGAACTCTGGCAACGTACTCTTCACGATCGAGATGCGACTGCAATTTCAGTTTGCCCTTTTCGCTCAGTAAGGTCGTCTCACCGTGGCTGACAAACGTAATGTGGTTACCATTAGTAAACGTCACACGATAGCGCCCATTAAGTACGCCGGGTTTTACTGCCGTCGTACTCTTTTCCGCTGTGATTTTCTTCAGCGGATAGCGGGCAAACAGCTCCACCTCTACACATTGCCCACTGGCAACCTGCGTCGGCACTGGCAAAACCCGATTAAGCACCGTCGCATAACGGGTTAGTACCGTTTTGCTGGTGCCACTGCCAGTAACCCACAGCGGTGTACCATCGGTTAACCAGCCAGCAAAACCACCCTGGCGGATTTCCTGTTTATCATCGGCAAACCAGCTCCAGGTTTTCACCCGTACCCGACTACCGAGCATGGATGCGACACCGATTTTCGCCTCGTCCAGCACCACATCCAGTAAGACTTCCTGAGCTTTGTTTTGCGCAGGTAACGTCGCTAATGAATCGAGCAGCGATTTAACCGTTACCGAGGTTTCTGGCTTCAGCGTTGTAAGAGACGCTAACCACGCAGGTGCCTGACGCTGTTGCCAGTATTGCCCCCACACATCTGCGCCAATATGCAACCGCTGCGGCGCAAAATAGAGCCCACAGGAACGTACCAGCGCGGTATCGCGCGTTATGCTCTCCCCAGCCTGACAACAATAAACCTCTTCCGGGGAGTTTCCGCGACACTGGTAGGGCTGCTCCGGTTGATGGGTATCCTCCAGCCAGGCGTAAACATACAGTTTCCACAAACTCCCTAACGGCGTGGTGAGCGAGTCAGGTAATGCTGAGACTTTGGTCACGCCTGATGACGACAGCTGATACAGTTGATCGTGCTGCGCACCGCGCAGCACCAGTTGTAACGGCGTCTCCTCCGCAAGCGTTGGCAGAGTAACCAACGCCAATAGCCAGACGATTCTGCGCCAGTTCACTTATTTCACCTGCATCCCGGTCCATTCACTCCCTGCCGCAACACTTTGCTGTGCAGGTGCATAGGAACGCACATAACGAGCAGGAGGCAGAACGAATTGCCCTTTTTGCGAGAAGCGCAGCAAATGGCGGAAAGTGACCGTTCCCGTCAGTTCTTTCACCGGCACCATATAGGCCAGTTCGCCCATTTCATTTCGCGCTTTTTCCAGCAATTGCCCCTGCTGTTTCGCGGCGTTGGGTTTATTGACTGAAATGCCCCATGTTGTGCGCTCAACGTCGGCTCCCGGCGGGAGCGGTACTTCCACCTGACCATAGCGCAGAACTGCATCCTGCTCGCTGGTAAGCGTAATTTCATCGAGATACAGCGCATCGCTGTCAATCTCATTGCTGGTCACCGGTTGCAGAATAAAGCTCATCTCTTCTTCACCAGGGATAAGCCGATACAACTGGCGTTCAACGGTCACCGGAATGTTACTTTGTTGAGCCGTTTTTGCCGGTTCACGCCAGCGGACCTGCACATTTTGCGGCGATAATTCGTCACCAAAAGAGAGAATGTCCGGCACGCCCTGACCAACCCAACGCCAGTCTTCGCCCCCTCCAGTTAACTTATGTTTAGCCCATGCGCCCGCAGGCGCAGGCAAAACAACTGGAGGCATTGTCGCCATATATTTCGCCAGCCAGTTCATGGCCAGCGCGCGCTCAATAGTGGATTGCTCAGCGGTCAAACCACTTAAAATAGCGGCCGTCTGGGTAGCGTCACCACCGCTATTGAGCAGCACAACCGTGTGCGCCAGCGGCTGATTGCTGTTTGCCGCTTTATCCCACGCATATTGCTGAACCTGTGGCATCACCGTGGACTTCAACTGCGCTTTTTTCAGCAACGTCATGGTTAAGACGTTTGCCACCGCATCTGCCAGTGGAGATTCCGGTGTATCGAGGATCAGGCTGTCATTGATATCGCGGATGTCTTCCTCAGAGAAATCTTCATCTTTAGTTCCGCGCCGGGCGATAGCTTCATCCAACCCTTTCAACAACGTTTTGCACGGCAGATTCATCTCCTGTGCCCACGCCAGCACCAGCGCCCGATGCAATAACGGCATGTTATCCGCCTGCTCGGCATAACTGTCGAGCATATGCTGCCAGTATTCCGGTTGTTGCGTTACGCCGAGCGCCTGGCTGGCCTGCCAGTCGGCGTACCATGCCCATGCCGTAAGGAAGGCGTCACCATTGCCATCTTCACCCCACCAGGTAAAGCGCGCTCCGGGCCCCGCCAGTTGCATCAGCCGCAGACGGTTATCCTGAATCATCTGACGAATGTCGTTAGCGGCGGCACTTTGATGATCGGCAAGCGAACGCCAGGCGAGACTGAGCGGGATCAGACGGCTACCGGTGTTGATCACGCCACCCCATGGTCCATCGACTAACGCATCAAGATTGTTGCGGAAAATCTCCTGCGGCGTTTCGCTACTTTGTAGCCGGATATTGCTAGCCTGCTCGGGCAACATCAGCGCGTTCTCGCCACCGCCGAGCATGACATTTTTCTGCTGTTCAACGGGCCAGCTGTTATCCACAAAAGACAGTTTTGTGCTAATGCTGTCCTGCACTTGCCCATTTTGTTGCAGTTCTGCGCTTAACAAGCCAGATTGCTGAATGTTCTGCGCCAGCGAAATATAATTCGCCCCTTTGTGCAGCGTCAGCGTCTGGCGCATCTCAGCGCCTGCAAATTTAGTCACCAGCGCCACCGGTTCGTTATCCTGCTGACTGAAGATAAACAGTCCTGCCGCCGGTTTGTCGCCCACGCGATACACCGTTGGCATACTCCACTTCATGTAGAGATTTTTTTCCGAACGCAGATAAGCACGCCCCTGCCCGACCAGCCCGTCGCCGTTCATCCCACGCGCGGTGATACGCCAGCGGGTTAACGAATCAGGCATCAGGAACGTGAAATACGCTTTGCCTTGTTTATCGGTTGTGAGTGACGGCATCCATGCCGCGGTATCCACCTCTTCACGCCGTGGACGTTCAAGCATTTTTACTCGCCGCTCGCTGCGGTTAGTCGCGCCAGGCGCAACCGGCTCGCTGGAGAGCGCCTGGTCGTAGCTGATAAACGACAGACTGGAGCTGGTACGCACATTGTTACGCCCCAGCGGATAGAAAAATTTGCCGATATTCGGCGCGATTTCTGGTTGCAGCGCGTAGATCATTTCATCGACCACGCCTACCGTTAGCTGCGCAGAAACAGGTTTACCTTTCAGCGACGAGGTTAATTCGACATTGACCAGTTCACCAGGCTGGTAATGGGTTTTGTCCGTTTTCACCCGGATATCAAGCTGAGGAACGGCAACTTTGATCCCGGCGTTCTGAAAACTGTACTGACCATTACGGGTATACAGCACCGAAAAAGTGATGTTAGGCGCAAAGGAATTGCTCACTGGAACCCGGGCTTCATACTGGGTATCGTTTAAACGTTGTAACGTCAGCCAGTTTGCCGGATGCGAAAGCAGCGACTGCTGTTCCACGCGATCGCGTTCCAGCGTCAATAATGCTTCATCAATTGGCTCCGGAAAGGTAATCAGCATCTTCGCAGTTTCGCCTGGCTGGTACAGCGTTTTATCCGCCACGATATCTACCGTACCAGTATGCGCCGTGCTGCCCTTACCGCTGACGGCATGACTTAACCCAGCGAGAATTAAGCCGTCTTTATCGCGTAATGTCAGATTGTAGTTGCCAGGTTTAGCGAAATTGACGGTAAAGGATTTGCCGCCTGACGGTAGCTCTCCGCTATGGCTCGTGCGGTCTTCGAGACGCAACCATTCATACGTAACAGGAACCTGTTTTGAAGATTCCAGCGCGGCATAACGGAACACAACCGACTCGCCGCTATTACTGTATTGTGCGGCAGTACTTAATGAGTAATGCGCCAGACCGCGTTCAATGAGGATCTCTTTGGTGGTGGTGACACGATACGCCGCGCCGTCACTGGCGGAGACGGTTAACAAATAACGGCTCGGTTTATCGGCGGCGGGGAGATTTAACGCCACATGACCGCTGGCGTCGGACACCGTTTCGCTGCCTTCCAGCGACACGGGGAAACGTCCGGCATAACGCAAATCGTTACCGACCATTGATAATTGCTGAGCGCGCAAACTTAACTGCACGCGGGCATTTTTTACCGGCTCGCCATCCGGGTAGAGCAGTTGCAGTTTGCCGCTGACCGCTTCGCCAGTTTTGAACTCTTTTTTGTCGAGAGCTAAACCAATCTCGAAATGTGGCTTGATGTAGTTTGCCACGCGACAACTGCTGCTATAGACCTGATTGCGGTAAGCAAGACGTAACTCATAACCTCCGGCAACGGCATTTTCTGGCAGGCGGAAACTTCCCTGCCCGCCATTGCGCGCATCCAGCGTGACATTGACGATTTGCAACAGACTGCCGTTGGCGTCCAGCACCGAAAGCTTCGCCGGGGCGCTGACGATGGGGGATGAATGCAACGGATCGTGGAACTCGCGGCCCATCACTTTAACATCGACACGATCGCCTGCGCGATATAGCGGGCGATCGGTAAAGATATACAAGCGGGTGTTGTAGATTTCACTTTCGTAAAAGAAGTTCTCGGAGACAAAAACGCCGCCTTCAGCATCCTTACCCAGAATGTATGAGCGTTCTGGCGATATATGTTGTAACTGCAAGGTACCGCTGTCATCGGTCACACCGCGGGTCATCACGCCAAGACCGTCAGTCCACAAGATCTCTGAGCCGGGCTTCGCTTCACCCTGTTTTTTACCCGCGGTCCACACCAGAAGCTCGTTGCCTGACACTTTGCTAAGCGCCACGGTATCGGAAACAAACACCACCGTCGTCGCCCGATACCCACCAACCATCGCCTCGACGAGGTACAGTCCCGGCTCTTGTTGGCCGAGAGGAATATAAATGTTACCCGGCTGCGGCGAGATGAAATTGCTGGATGCGCCTTCCAGTTTTACCCCTTGCTGCGGCTCGACCGGTTTAGCCTGCCATAGTGGATAACGGAACTGTTCCACCAAGGGATATTTTTTCAGCGGGGAAAACTGGTTGTTCTGTACATAACGGGAAGGTTTAATAATGGCATTGCCGAGATGTAATTCGGGTAATGCCTGAGTCACATTCTGCCGTGACTGAGAAGAGAAAGTACGCTGCATTACGCGGCGAGATTTGCCGTACCAGTTATCCCACAGCCAGGTCAGCGTATTGTTCAGCCCGTCGCCCAGATATTGCGGTTGCACCACAATGCGATGCAGGTTTTTCTGCTGGCGCAAAAATGCCATCGGGTCAGGAATACGATACAGGCGAACGTCCACGCCGCCGTACTCTTCCATCTGATAGCGCCGATAATCACGCCCGGGCGCTTCCAGTCGCACTTTCGCCTCTTCACTGCTGCTAAAACTGCTGTCAGCAAGCAAAAAGAATGTTCCCCCGGCGGGCGGCGCATAGTTACTGGAAGGAAGCGAATCATCAGCATTAGCAAGCCCTGTTCCCACAAGAGACAGGGACAAGCACGCTGCTATCGCGCCAGAAAATTTAAACGATAAATGCCAATGAAATTGGGATTGGAATCGTTGGGTATCCATCGGGTGTCCTTCCATGTCATAAGTTGTTGCAGACTGACTGCGCGCATTCCGTTGTCAGTTTTCGTGGCGCTTCCGGTGTGGTAGATGACGTAACGCCCCATCCAGACCATTAAGTGCTGGGCATCGCCCTGATCGAAAAAAATCATATCGCCAGGCAGCGCCTGGTTTATGTCCTGGCCAATAAACTGGCTGTTGTACTGAATCAAATTAATCGCGGTCACGTAGGGGCCGGTTTTCCCGTTCCCCTGATTCCAGTTTTGCGCCAGTTGACGCTGTCCAGGTGTTAGCGTCATCTCTGGCGGCAAATACTGGCTAGAGAAACCGTTACTTTTTAGCCATTTACTATCGTGAACTTTCAGCGTCTCGTTCGCCGCAAATCGCACCAGGCCCGCACAATCCTGCTGATACCAGCGTGGACTTGGCCCCTGGCGGAGCTGTTCTTGTGCAATGCGTACAAACCAGGCGCGAAACAGCCCGGATTGTTCGACATTCAGCATTTCGCTATGGGCAACAACACAACACAGCCAGCAAATCAGCGCCAGCAGCCCGTGCCTCATAGCGGCTGCCAGGTTATGGGTAGCCACTGCCAGGCGGCACCGGGTTCCATCTGGGCCAGCTTCATGACATAACGCGGTTGTTGAGATAAAGCGTCCAGCTTCGGCATTAATAAAGTTTGTGCGGCGTTATAAAAAACCGGTTCGAGATTCTTCGGCAGACTGGTCAACGTTTCGTTACGCAGCAGTTTCGCCACGCCTTGTGGATTGATATAGAGCGGAACGATGCCATCAGTGGGTATTACATCCACCATTGCCGGGCGGGTTTTATTCAGTGTTTGCAGCGCGTTATTAACCAGCGTGTCATCGAGGGAGAAAAGCAGCTTTTTGTTTTGCATCGCCAGCGACACACGGAAAAAATAATCCGACATTAATTGATCGGGTTGCGCCGCCTGCGCTTTCGGATACTGGCCGTATCGGGAACTCACTTCGCGACGCCAGATTTGCCCTTCGCCCTGCTGAGTCTGGCTTACCGGCAAAACACCTTCTGGCGCTTTGCTTTCGTGCGCACCAATATTTTGCGTAAACAGTTTCCCTGGCAATTGCGCCTGTTCGGCAGTGCCATCAAACTGACCGACAAACAGCGGGGTTTGCAATTTTGAGTCTGCATACCAGCACAGCCCCGCGGCACCGTCTAACGCCCCATTCAACTTGTCGTTTTCCTGACTGATGTGCGAAAGCATCTCTTCGGCAATACCGTGTGAATACGGCACCACCACACAGAAGCTGGCCCCGGCAGGCATACTGTTCCAGACCGGCGTAAAATCGAAACTGGTATCTACGCTGGCGGATTCATCATTTAACGCCACAAAACTGTGCCAGCCGTCGTTACCCATTTCGAAGCGTACGCCAGCAAAAGAAGGCATTAACCGCTGGTAGCCAAAACCCAGCAACCTGGCGCTGACCACGATGCGCTGGCGTACTGGCGTTTTTTCAGCAGCACGCTCTTCCAGGCCAAAGCTTGCTTGCCAGCGTTTTTTGCCGCTCAACAAATCACCTGCGATCGCCGTGGCTTCGGTATCCTGCTGATCATCTTTAAACAACATATCCGTGCTGGAAAACACCAGCATCTTGTCCTGATAAGTCGCGAACATCAGGGCGTTATTGCCGTTATAGCGCAACTGATAAACAGGAACAGTTTAACTATTTATCTTGATGCTACTGATTTCCGTTTTGCTTAACTGGCTGTCGCTGGTAGCGGCAAACAACAATGGCTCCAGCAGTTTGCTTAAACCACTGCGCTGGATCAGCACCATATAATGTGAAAGATGGCCTTGTTTATCGTGCCACAGCGCTGCCTGCGCGGGCTGATCTAAGAGTGACGAAAAGAGCTTATCTTTCAGCGTGAGATCGTGTTCATAGACAATACGACGAATGCTGCCTTCAATGCCCAGACGATCGGCATGATTCTGATAATAGAAAACGAAATCTTCGCTCAGAACATCGTGGAGAAACGGAATGGTGAGGAGATCTTTGGGAAGCTGGCTCAGAGAGTCGCTGTCGAGAAAGAGGTCCGGCTCATTGAGATCGATTTGCAGATTGTTGTGCACCACCAGCGGCGACAACGTTTTTTCTGGCCCACTGCCAGCATATTGCAACGCCCAGACGCCAGCGGAAAGCAGTGCTATTGCGCCAAAACCTACAAGACCATAGAACCGCCAGCCTTTCGCCTTTTTTTCACCACTCATTGCCACATTCCTTGTGTATAGCCAGCCATTTTTTACGGGCACAGCCAAACTTTACCGTGCCCTAATACGACAAAAGCCCAGACTTTGCAGCCTGGACTTTTCAATTCAAACAAGGGAGATAGCTCCCTTTTGGCATGAAGAAGTAAAATTATTCTTCTTCTGGCTCGTCGTCAACGTCCACTTCCGGAGCGATTTCATCGTCCCCTTCCGCGGCACTGCCATCGATGGTATCCAGATCTTCCTCGTCAACCGGTTCAGCAACACGTTGCAGACCCACTACGTTTTCATCTTCCGCAGTACGGATGAGGATCACGCCCTGGGTGTTACGGCCTACGATGCTGATTTCCGAAACGCGAGTACGTACCAGCGTACCGGCATCGGTGATCATCATGATCTGGTCGCAGTCATCTACCTGTACCGCGCCAACCACTAAACCATTACGTTCAGTAACCTTGATGGAGATAACCCCTTTCGTCGCACGCGACTTGGTTGGGTATTCCGCCACTGCGGTACGTTTACCGTAACCGTTTTGCGTTGCGGTGAGGATTGCGCCATCGCCACGAGGCACGATCAGAGAGACGACTTTATCGCCTTCACCTAAGCGAATACCGCGAACACCGGTGGTGTTGCAGCCCATCGCACGGACAGAAGACTCTTTAAAGCGCACCACTTTACCTTCAGCGGAGAACAGCATTACTTCGTCTTCGCCGCTGGTCAGGTCAACGCCGATCAGCTCATCGCCGTCAACCAGTTTGATCGCCACTTTACCGGCGGTACGCAGACGGTTGAACTCGGTGAGGACAGTTTTCTTCACGGTACCGTTAGCGGTCGCCATGAAGACTTTCACGCCTTCTTCAAACTCGGTCACTGGCAGGATCGCAGTGATACGTTCGTCCTGCTCCAGCGGCAGCAGGTTGACGATCGGACGACCGCGCGCGCCACGAGTGGCTTCCGGCAACTGATAAACTTTCATCGAATAGACGCGACCACGGCTGGAGAAGCACAGAATATGGTCGTGAGTGTTCGCCACCAGCAGTCGGTCGATAAAGTCTTCTTCTTTAATACGTGCGGCAGATTTACCTTTCCCGCCACGACGCTGCGCTTCGTATTCAGAAAGCGGCTGATACTTAACGTAGCCCTGGTGAGAGAGCGTCACTACCACATCTTCCTGAGTGATCAGATCTTCCAGGTTGATGTCTGCGCTGTTGGCGGTGATTTCAGTACGACGTTTGTCACCGAACTGTTCACGAACCAGCTCCAGCTCTTCACGGATCACTTCCATCAGACGATCGGCGCTACCAAGAATACGCAACAGTTCCGCGATCTGATCCAGCAGCTCTTTGTATTCGTCGAGCAGTTTTTCGTGCTCAAGGCCGGTCAGTTTCTGCAAACGCAGATCCAGAATCGCCTGAGCTTGCTGTTCGGTCAGGTAGTACAGACCATCACGCACGCCGAACTCTGGCTCCAGCCATTCCGGACGCGCAGCATCGTCGCCAGCACGTTCGAGCATCGCGGCAACGTTGCCCAGCTGCCACGGATTAGCCACCAGCGCAGTTTTCGCTTCTGCAGGCGTCGGCGCATGACGGATCAGTTCGATGATCGGGTCGATGTTCGCCAGCGCCACGGCTAATGCTTCAAGGATATGAGCACGATCGCGAGCTTTACGCAGTTCGAAAATAGTACGACGGGTCACCACTTCACGGCGGTGACGAACAAACGCCGCGATGATGTCTTTCAGGTTCATGATCTTCGGCTGACCATGGTGCAATGCCACCATGTTGATACCGAAAGAAACCTGCAACTGGGTCTGGGAGTAGAGGTTGTTAAGCACAACTTCACCGACCGCGTCGCGTTTCACTTCAATCACGATGCGCATACCGTCTTTGTCAGACTCGTCACGCAGCGCGCTGATGCCTTCCACGCGTTTTTCTTTTACCAGTTCCGCAATCTTCTCGATCAGGCGCGCTTTGTTTACCTGATACGGAATTTCGTGGACGATAATGGTTTCACGTCCGGTTTTGGCGTCAACTTCCACTTCAGCACGGGCGCGGATATATACCTTGCCGCGACCGGTACGGTAAGCTTCTTCAATACCGCGACGACCGTTAATGATTGCCGCCGTCGGGAAGTCCGGACCCGGGATGTGTTCCATCAGCCCTTCAATGCTGATGTCTTCATCATCGATATACGCCAGACAACCATTGATGACTTCCGTCAGGTTGTGCGGCGGGATGTTGGTTGCCATACCTACGGCGATACCGGAAGAACCGTTCACCAGCAGGTTAGGAATTTTGGTCGGCATGACGTCAGGAATTTTTTCCGTGCCGTCATAGTTATCAACGAAATCGACCGTCTCTTTTTCGAGATCGGCCATCAGTTCATGGGCAATTTTCGCCAGACGGATTTCCGTATAACGCATTGCCGCCGCAGAGTCGCCGTCGATGGAACCGAAGTTACCCTGACCGTCTACCAGCATGTAACGCAGCGAGAATGGCTGCGCCATACGGACGATCGTGTCATAAACCGCCGAGTCACCATGGGGATGGTATTTACCGATTACGTCACCAACGACACGGGCAGATTTTTTATAGGCTTTGTTCCAGTCATTGCCTAGTACGTTCATGGCGTAAAGTACGCGACGGTGTACCGGCTTCAGGCCATCTCGGACATCTGGCAGCGCACGGCCAACAATGACCGACATCGCATAATCCAGATAGGAGCTCTTCAGCTCTTCCTCAATGTTGACCGGTGTAATTTCTCTCGCAAGGTCGCTCATCTAACCGCTATCCCTCTACTGTATCCCGGATTCAAAGGTCGCAAATTATAACACAGCCGCGCAGTTTGAGGTAAACCTATACGCTTTATTCACATCCAATGCCTGATATACTCGTTTGTCTTGCCAATTACGGAGTAGAAGTGCCAATGAATGCCGAAAAATCGCCGGAAAACCATAACGTAGACCACGAAGAGATCGCTAAATTTGAAGCCGTCGCCTCCCGCTGGTGGGATCTTGAAGGTGAGTTCAAACCGTTGCACCGCATTAACCCGCTGCGTCTGGGCTATATTGCCGAGCGTGCTGGCGGTTTATTTGGCAAAAAGGTGCTCGATGTCGGTTGTGGCGGCGGCATTCTGGCCGAGAGTATGGCGCGCGAAGGCGCGACGGTGACCGGTCTGGATATGGGCTTTGAGCCATTGCAGGTGGCAAAACTGCACGCGCTGGAAAGCGGCATTCAGGTGGATTATGTGCAGGAAACCGTGGAAGAGCACGCGGCAAAACATGCCGGGCAGTATGATGTGGTGACCTGCATGGAGATGCTGGAGCACGTCCCCGATCCGCAGTCAGTGGTCAGAGCCTGTGCGCAACTGGTGAAACCAGGCGGCGATGTCTTTTTCTCGACGCTTAACCGCAACGGCAAGTCATGGCTGATGGCGGTGGTTGGCGCGGAATATATTTTGCGCATGGTGCCCAAAGGCACGCATGATGTGAAGAAGTTTATTAAACCGGCAGAACTGCTTGGCTGGGTAGATCAGACAAGCCTTAAAGAGCGACATATAACCGGGCTACATTACAACCCGCTCACTAATACTTTTAAACTCGGCCCCGGCGTGGATGTGAACTATATGCTGCACACGCAGAATAAGTGAGGTTGTTGTTTGGCCGAGCCAATGCCTGATGCGACGCTTGCCGCGTCTTATCAGGCCTTGTATTATCCCTCCAGTGCAGAGAAAATCGGCCAGTTTTCTCTGCCTGCAGTCCGCATGCCGTATCGGGCCTTGGGTTCTAACCTGTTGCGTAGATTTATGCAGCGGACTGCCTTTCTCCCAAA
>NZ_SJWV01000549.1:0-614 GCF_004352695.1 Escherichia sp. KCJ4928 | reverse complement strand
TCTATATACTATGGAATGATTTTTTTATACGCGCTTGATCTGATCGATTTTAACGAACCTTATGTGGTTTTAAAACATGATAAGAATAAATAAATTATACAGTGAACCTTATTCTTTTGAGCCTATCGAGTTCAAAAAAGGAATTAATCTTATTTTAGGTGAGCATCTAATAAGACTAATGGCGTAGGAAAATCGCTTCTTGTAGAGTTCATTAATTTCGGACTGATGAAGGATTACAATCGCAGTAGGCTTTCGAAAATACCCAATACCGTTTTTTCTGATAAGACATATGTTTGTCTGGATTTCTTTATTAATAAAAATCACATCATTACAAAACGAAGCATTTCAGAAGAAAATACTCCTACTTTGTTCATTAATGGAATCAAAAAGAATTTTACGTCAATTGATGATGTAAATCATTTCTTGACTCTTTTAATGTTCCATGACAACAAGTCAAATTTACACCCGACTTTTAGAAGCATGTTAGGCCCTCTGATTAGAGATGAACGTTCGGAGTTCAAATCTATTATTGATTGTTACGATACAAAAGCAAGAATACCTCCTGATTTTGCACCACATCTTTACCTTTTCGGAATTAGTTTACAGCTTTATAA
>NZ_SJWV01000548.1:0-616 GCF_004352695.1 Escherichia sp. KCJ4928 | reverse complement strand
GCAGAACTTCAGCGTTCCGGCATCTTCACGGGGTGTGAACACCGGATTCGGGTTCTTTACCTGACGGTATGTGCTTTCAGTAAATGAGGTCTGGTTCAGGGCCGCCACAAGCTGTCGCTTATGGCGGAAACAGAATGCCGTGCGTTAATACACTGCGAAGGGTTGAATCTCTGACACGGTTTCATATATACTTATCCCGTATTCTGTGAGGCCCCCATAATCTTCTGTGCGTTCCGCCAAGTTCGACAGGAAGATTATGGGGGTTTTCCTTTATGGCCTTCTGAAACTTTTTTCAGCCTTCCGGCCCCGGCAAACTGCCGTCGTTTCTGCCATACATCCTGAATGCCTTATGGCGCATTCTGCCGTTTTCTGGCTTTCCGGACCGCGAGGATCCCAAAAGCCACTGAATAACGATCCGCAATATACCCCTTTTCCACCGCTTTGAAAAGCCGACACGATTTCTCTGATTTACCAGGCCTCTCATTAACCACCTAAAAAACGTCGTTTTTTTGAACTATGTCAAAAAAATAGACAATTCCACAAACGATCTTTTATGCTGTGTTTTTCATCATTTTTAGTAGAAGAGATCGCCTAAAATTTTTAAACGATCTAATCC
>NZ_SJWV01000547.1:0-618 GCF_004352695.1 Escherichia sp. KCJ4928 | reverse complement strand
CGCTGTCTCTGGGTACAGATAATGAAGTTGGCATGGTCATTGATAATGGCCGGCTGATTGTTGAGCCGTACAGACGCCCGCAATATTCACTGGCTGAGCTACTGGCACAGTGTGATCCGAATGCTGAAATATCAGCTGAAGAACGAGAATGGCTGGATGCACCGGCGACTGGTCAGGAGGAAATCTGACATGGAAAGAGGGGAAATCTGGCTTGTCTCGCTTGATCCTACCGCAGGTCATGAGCAGCAGGGAACGCGGCCGGTGCTGATTGTCACACCGGCGGCCTTTAATCGCGTGACCCGACTGCCTGTTGTTGTGCCCGTAACCAGCGGAGGCAATTTTGCCCGCACTGCCGGCTTTGCGGTGTCGCTGGATTGTGTTGGCATACGTACCACAGGTGTTGTGCGTTGCGATCAACCCCGGACAATTGATATGAAAGCCCGGGGCGGAAAACGACTCGAACGGGTTCCAGAGACTATCATGAACGAAGTTCTTGGCCGTCTGTCCACTATTCTAACTTGAACATGGGGTTTGAGGGGCAACCGGACGAAAACGTTCGATTTAGGGCACTAAAACCGCTGCTGGTCCCTCATTATAAAAGAAGAGCAGGTAATAGAC
>NZ_SJWV01000546.1:0-620 GCF_004352695.1 Escherichia sp. KCJ4928 | reverse complement strand
AAAATGTACATGTCGCTGTTTCTGGACCCGCCTCGAGAAATTTTTATTATTTACTGTTGTGTAACAAGGTTATAACACCATCTGAGCCATTTTCTGATAATTCAATCTGTCTGCTGTATCACCGGGCAAGTGGTATTGTTTATTACGATAAAAAGCGGTGTCAGTAATCATTACGGCGGGAATATCGTGTTGCCAATAATTCAGGTGGTCAGAGAAATCAATACCGGGAATAAACCATGGGGCATTCATAGAATAAACAGATAAATCCCGGGATGATAACAATGCCGTTTTTACCTGACGAACGGCGTTGATATCCTGTATTCTGCCGACCAGGCAATAAAGTCCCCCCGATCGGGATAAAGCCAGGACATTGCGGGTAAGGGTAATTCTGGCTACCAGGCGCAGAGTCGTAATAGCCAATCGGGGACGCCCTGCGCGGTAACTCTGGCACCGCTACTGACAAAGAACTCTTTTATATACTCTACGGACCTATTCAGATTATCAATATTGTCGGCATTACGTGGATGCACAGTTTGTGTAAGATAACGAACTGTTTTTTCTAATTGCTCAGGACTGACGTGTCGGGGCGTTGGCGATAATGCAGTGACCCAGGGTTGGTA
>NZ_SJWV01000545.1:0-620 GCF_004352695.1 Escherichia sp. KCJ4928 | reverse complement strand
CTCTCAGGAGATAATCAGATTATACCTGATAATGTTTCCTGGGGATTCCGGGGTGGATATTTAGATATAAACGGAAAAAACACAGAGTTCTCCCGCTTACAGGCTGTTGATTATGGGGCTGCAATTATTAACAGCAGCACAGACAAGTCATTATTGACTTTAAATCTGTCACCATTGAAAAAAGATGAAATAGCTGTAAGCGTGAAGGCGTTAGATATGAACGCCATCTTTCAGGGGGGACACGGGACAGCCGGAGATTTGTATAAAACAACTTTTTACGGTCCGACACAGTATTATCTGCTGAAAAAGCCCAAATTTGGCAGTGTGCTGATGGGGTCACTGAAAAACACCAGCGAATGGCAATTTGCAGGAGCAGACCTGAATCAGGCCGTTGATATGGCAAAGAATAATAAACTGACATCAAGTGCACAGGCTTCATATCTTTATCACGGTAAGCTCCTGGGGAATATGGATATTGTCATTCCGGAGCTTACAGGCAATGATATTTTAACGCTTGATGGCTCTGTCAGTATATCAGGAAATATGTCAAAACAGGACGGTGCTCTTATATTCCAGGGACACCCTGTTATTCATGCAGGGCAAACTGTTTCTGCATCGCA
>NZ_SJWV01000544.1:0-622 GCF_004352695.1 Escherichia sp. KCJ4928 | reverse complement strand
CCTATGTGGACTAAGCATAGCCATTTACAAATGGGGACATTGAGTCCACATAACGAAAGCTGTCGGTCATATCAGCTAAATAATTCACATCTCTTCTCGATTATCATACACCTCGAAGATCTACCAAATTCGCTCTAATCAATGATAAAACAGTTGAATTCGGTTAAAATTTGATCAATTTTATCCACTACATTGTATTGAATCATCCATGAGGTTTCGTGCATGGCTAGCGAAAATGAAAAAAATCATAGAGTTAGGGTCGCGCAGTACTTGAGGATGTCTACCGACCATCAGCAATATTCTTTACATAATCAGTCCGAATATATCAAAGATTATGCTGAAAAGAACAATATGGAAATCGCTTATACCTACGATGATGCAGGTAAGAGCGGAGTCAGTATCGTAGGCAGGCATTCTTTGCAGCAGTTACTTAGCGATGTAGAACAAAAGAAAATAGATATACAGGCTGTATTATTTTATGATGTGAGCCGTTTTGGTCGTTTTCAAAATAGTGATGAAGCGGCATATTATTCCTTTCTATTTGAGAGAAATGGTGTAGATCTTATATATTGTTCCGAACCTATACCCACTAAAGATTTCCCTTTAGAGTCCTCTGTTATAC
>NZ_SJWV01000543.1:0-623 GCF_004352695.1 Escherichia sp. KCJ4928 | reverse complement strand
TGTCGGAAGAGAATTCAGTAATGTGAGGTGTCCTGGTCAGGATAATATCTGCTGAGATATTATTAGTTGAGTGTGTTTTTACTGAGCAAAAGCTGGCTTTTAATTCCTGTACTGAAACGCTGTCGCTCGTCCGGGGTTAACTGAAACTGGATGATGATGTAAAATGAAGGCTGTTTTTGTGTTTGTCGAAGAAGTGTTATTTTAATCCATTCTCATCATTGGCTGGCGATTATACAGAAGTATTTGAAGAAAAAATGGTGCATTTTATCTGCGTCAGCAGGGAGGAAGTATTTTATTGATGTATCAGTATTAAATGGTTTTTGTTATTTATAAATATGTCATCCTGTCCATAGAATATTGTACTCAGCATTCAGTGCAGGAACTGTAGTCTTCTTTATTTTATTCTTCTTCAGGAGGGGGGGATTCCTGAAGGCGTTATTCCCGGTGTTCTGTTTATGATTCTTCCCGGCAGGAAACCGGTATCTGCAATACCCGGGATGATGCTTTTTGTTCGTACGTGGTTGTGTAAAATTTGAATAGTGGATGTGCTCTGAAGGGAAGGAGGGGACACACAGATTCATTTTGTCTTTCTTCAGCAGCAAAACACACTGTGGTTATTATTT
>NZ_SJWV01000542.1:0-627 GCF_004352695.1 Escherichia sp. KCJ4928 | reverse complement strand
GTTGCATACGCATTCGTTTATTTTCGAACGTGTACATACAAATATGTACAAAAATAATCAAAATTATTTTCTGAGATGCATTATGATATGTACACCAATTTCGTATAGAAGATCTCACTATGTCTCGAATTTATGCTTACTGTCGGGTATCAACTCTGGAACAAACAACCAAAAATCAACGTCGGGAAATCGAAAGTGCAGGTTTTAACATCAAATCTCAGCAAATAATTGAAGAACAAATTAGCGGCTCAGCAGCAACCAGTGAGCGTCCTGGTTTTAACCAGTTGCTTGATCGACTGAAAAGAGGTGATGCATTGATTGTCACAAAACTGGATCGCCTCGGTTGTAATCCAATGGATATCAGTAAAACGGTGGAACAACTGACCAAAGCAGGTATCAAAGTGCATTGCTTAGCATTGGGGGGCGTTGACCTGACCAGTCCACCTGGAAAAATGATGATGCAAGTAATTTCAGCAGTCGCTGAATTTGAGCGAGACCTTTTACTTGAGCGTACTCATTCAGGGATATTAAGAGCACGGGGCGCAGGAAAGCGATTTGGTCGCCCACCTGTGTTAAATGATGAACAAATACAGAGGGTACTAGAGCAAATTAAGTCAGGTATAAATA
>NZ_SJWV01000541.1:0-627 GCF_004352695.1 Escherichia sp. KCJ4928 | reverse complement strand
TTCCGGGCACCACCATCTGGCAGCACGGCGATGATCTGCTCGTGCGATCGCGGGCCATGCTGCGGGATGAATTTGAACAGACGCTGGCATCTGCTGACGGTACGCGTCTGTGGAAACTGCCGGTGACTCCCTTACTCACCTTCTCCGTGAATGGTCAGTCCATTCACGTCACCCCTGAACTGGAGTAAATCATGAGCGCAGAACAGGACACAGCCGCAAAGTCCGGCAAAAAACTGTCAGCCCTGCTGGTTCTCGGGGGCGTGATTATCATCGGGGGCGGATACCTGCTGCTCACCTGGCTTTCCCCCGAAAACAGCGCATCGCTCTCGTCAGTCAATATCAACAGCACGACAACAGGCAGCGGGCGGACCGTGGTGGAGTCACAGCACTACCGGGATTTACTGCGTGCTGACAATGAGCGCGGGGCCGCAGAAGCGTTACGTAATAACCAGACGTTCATCGCCAGTCTGCCCAGGGGACTGGATACTGATCACGGAAATAATCAAAGAAGGGATACTCAGCCTGCTGACCAGGCCGAGGGTTCTGGTCAACCATCAACGCCCCCTCAGGCAGATCAAACAGCCCGGGAAAAACAGCGGGAAGCGTTACAAAAACTGCTTGCCCGCA
>NZ_SJWV01000540.1:0-627 GCF_004352695.1 Escherichia sp. KCJ4928 | reverse complement strand
TCCCGTCCGGCGGTCAGCGTGACATCACCGTTACCGGCAAGCGTGCTGCCCGTACTCTGTGTGACGCCCTGCGACAGACGATTATTTTTGTCCCAGGTAATATTGTCCTGCGCGGATGTGGTCACTGTGGAAAGCGTCATATCCCTGCCCGCACTGAGTTGCGTCAGGCTGTCCTTACCCTGATTCACCACCGTTGCAGCCGTCAGGTTCATATCCCGTCCGGCCTGCAGCACCAGTCTTCCCTGGTCATTCTGCACATACACGCCGGCCACACTGTCGATACTGGTACGTTCAAAATGGTTCTGCCCGGCGTCGCGCTGTGCCGTACGGGTGGTGGTGGTCAGACTGATATCCCGTCCGGCCATCGCCAGCAGGCTGTCCGTAGCCTGCAACAGCCCGCCGGTACTGTTAATATCCGTCCGGGCCGTCAGGCTGACATTTGCTCCCTGAATGGTACCGGCCTGGTTGTGAATGTTTTCTGCACTGAGCTGCACGGTCTGCTTCCCGGCCAGTTTACCGCTGTTAAACAGGTCACCATCCAGCTTCATCACCATGTCCCTGCCGGCAATCAGCGCACCGGCGCTGTTCACATCACCGGGTTTTACACGGGCATACACCTGAGGTACC
>NZ_SJWV01000053.1:0-25043 GCF_004352695.1 Escherichia sp. KCJ4928 | reverse complement strand
GTAATCATTTTATTAAAGGGGGAAGCGGTTTTCCCCCTTAGATGCGTTTCAATTTGCCCGTTACTTCAACAAATCAATCAACCGTAACAGAGCCACTAATAGCTCCAGTACAGCAATGAGCACGGTTAACTTTTGTGTCAGCGTGTCCATCCGCTCTCCTTATTAAGGAGCGCAACACCAGCACCTTACCCTTACACTGCCTGTCGATACTGGTTTACGTATGTTGGACCACGATGTTGCACTCCGGATCAGGGCACCACCTGCAGCACCACCCGTCCGGTAGCCAGGACTTGAAATAGATTCGATCCGGCGCAACGTCCCAACGGTCTGGATTATAAATCTCATTATCTTAATTGCAACGGGGTCCAGCCGTGGTTATAATTCGTTCGTTGGAACACGATGTTGCACAGGCTGTGGTGTTAGGCCTGAAAGTAGTAAATAAAAGAACCTGCCTCACCAGCAGGTTTTTTTATTTACTGTGATCTGCTTTCCAGATATTTTTCGCTCAAACAACTAATGCGCCAAACATTTATTGCGCGTAAAATATCGTTTATTTCATTAATACATTTCAGGGATGAATATATGTCACCGCAGAATAATCATCTGCAGCGTCCGCCTGCTGCTGTGTTATACGCCGATGAACTGGCAAAATTAAAACAAAATGATAACGCACCTTGCCCGCCCGGTTGGCAGTTAAGTTTGCCTGCGGCCCGTGCTTTTATCCTTGGCGATAGCGCGCAAAATATTAGCCGTAAAGTGGTGATTAGTCCCTCCGCTGTCGAACGCATGTTAGTCACTCTTGCCACCGGGCGCGGTTTGATGTTGGTGGGGGAACCTGGCACCGCAAAATCTCTCCTGTCTGAATTACTGGCAACCGCTATTAGCGGCGATGCCGGGTTAACCATCCAGGGCGGCGCATCTACTACCGAAGATCAAATCAAGTACGGCTGGAACTACGCCCTGCTTATCAACCATGGTCCGTCAACGGAAGCACTGGTCCCTGCCCCGCTTTACCAGGGAATGCGCGACGGCAAAATCGTCCGTTTTGAAGAGATAACGCGTACACCGCTGGAAGTACAAGACTGTCTGTTAGGTATGCTTTCTGACAGGGTGATGACGGTGCCGGAACTCACCGGTGAAGCCAGTCAGCTCTATGCGCGGGAAGGCTTTAATATTATTGCCACTGCCAATACCCGCGATCGCGGCGTCAATGAGATGAGTGCCGCGCTAAAGCGTCGCTTCGATTTTGAAACCGTCTTTCCGATTATGGATTTCGCCCAGGAGCTGGAACTGGTCGCCAGTGCTTCGGCGCGTTTGCTGGCCCATAGCGGTATTCCGCATAAAGTGCCTGACGCAGTACTGGAGTTACTGGTACGCACCTTCCGCGATCTGCGTGCCAACGGCGAAAAGAAAACGTCAATGGATACACTGACAGCGATTATGTCCACCGCTGAAGCCGTGAACGTGGCCCACGCCGTAGGCGTCCGCGCCTGGTTTTTAGCGAATCGCGCGGGGGAGCCTGCCGACCTGGTGGACTGTATTGCCGGAACCATCGTCAAAGATAACGAAGAAGATCGCGCTCGTCTGCGCCGTTACTTCGAACAGCGTGTCGCCACACATAAAGAAGCTCACTGGCAGGCTTATTATCAAGCCCGCCACCGCCTGCCGTGAGGAAAGAGGCATGAGCGAGCCGTTAATTGTCGGCATCCGGCATCATAGTCCGGCCTGCGCCCGGCTGGTGAAATCGTTAATCGAAAGCCAGCGGCCACGATACGTGTTGATTGAAGGCCCGGCTGATTTTAATGACCGGGTAGACGAACTTTTTTTTTCCCACCAGCTTCCGGTAGCTATTTACAGTTATTGCCAGTATCAGGACGGTGCAGCCCCCGGGCGTGGTGCCTGGACGCCATTTGCTGAATTTTCGCCGGAGTGGCAGGCGCTACAAGCCGCACGTCGTATTCAGGCACAAACTTACTTCATCGATTTGCCTTGCTGGGCGCAGAGTGAAGAAGAGGACGATTCGCCTGATACGCAAGATGAAAGCCAGGCCTTACTGCTGCGTGCCACCCGCATGGATAACAGCGATACCCTGTGGGATCACTTGTTCGAAGATGAAAGCCAGCAAACTGCATTACCCTCTGCGCTGGCGCACTATTTTGCCCAACTGCGGGGCGATTTCCCCGGCGATGCACTCAATCGTCAGCGCGAAGCCTTTATGGCTCGCTGGATTGCATGGGCGGTGCAGCAAAATAATGGCGACGTGTTAGTCGTCTGCGGTGGCTGGCACGCTCCGGCACTGGCAAAAATGTGGCGCGAATGCCCGCAGGACATTAACACGCCGGAATTGCCCTCGCTGGCAGATGCCATTACAGGTTGTTATCTCACGCCCTACAGTGAAAAGCGCCTTGATGTGCTGGCAGGATACCTTTCCGGTATGCCTGCCCCGGTCTGGCAAAACTGGTGCTGGCAGTGGGGCTTACAGCAGGCCGGTGAACAACTGCTAAAAACTATCCTTACCCGTTTGCGCCAGCACAAGTTGCCTGCTTCGACCGCGGATATGGCTGCCGCTCATCTGCATGCGATGGCACTGGCACAGTTGCGCGGTCATACACTACCGTTACGCACTGACTGGCTGGATGCCATAGCAGGATCGCTGATTAAAGAAGCCCTGAATGCTCCGTTGCCGTGGAGCTATCGCGGCGTTATTCATCCCGACACCGATCCGATTCTGCTAACGTTGATAGACACATTAGCGGGTGACGGATTCGGTAAACTTGCCCCTTCTACGCCACAACCTCCTCTGCCAAAAGATGTCACCTGCGAACTGGAACGTACCGCAATCTCCCTTCCGGCGGAGCTTACCTTAAATCGCTTTAACCCCAATGGACTAGCGCAAAGTCAGGTGTTACATCGGCTGGCAATACTGGAGATCCCAGGGATTGTGCGCCAGCAGGGAAGCACACTGACACTTGCAGGCAACGGTGAAGAACGCTGGAAATTAACCCGCCCGCTTAGCCAGCATGCGGCATTGATTGAGGCCGCCTGCTTTGGTGCAACACTCCAGGAAGCCGCACGCCATAAATTAGAAGCCGATATGCTGGACGCGGGTGGAATCGGCAGTATCACCACATGTCTTAGCCAGGCGGCGTTAGCGGGTCTGGCGTCCTTCAGTCAACAATTACTGGAGCAACTCACATTATTAATCGCCCAGGAAAATCAATTTGCCGAAATGGGCCAGGCGCTGGAAGTGCTATATGCCTTATGGCGGCTGGATGAAATTAGCGGTATGCAAGGCGCGCAGATATTACAAACGACGTTATGCGCGGCTATCGATCGCACGCTGTGGCTATGTGAATCTAACGGCAGACCAGATGAAAAGGAGTTTCACGCTCACCTGCATAGCTGGCAAGCGTTGTGTCATATCCTGCGCGATCTACATAGCGGTGTGCAACTCCCCGGCATTTCTCTTTCTGCGGCGGTAGCCTTACTGGAGCGACGCAGTCAGGCAATTCATGCCCCGGCGCTGGATCGCGGCGCGGCTCATGGCGCACTGATGCGTCTGGAACATCCTAACGCCAGTGCCGAAGCGGCGCTGACGATGCTGGCGCAGTTATCCCCGGCACAATCCGGCGAAGCGCTGCACGGTTTGCTGGCGCTGGCCCGCCATCAACTGGCCTGTCAGCCGACATTTATCGCCGGTTTCAGCAGTCATTTAAATCAACTAAGTGATGCCGATTTTATCAATGCCCTGCCCGATTTACGCGCGGCGATGGCCTGGCTAGCACCACGAGAACGCGGGACGCTGGCGCATCAGGTGCTTGAGCATTATCAACTGGCGCAACTTCCCGTTTCGGCGCTGCAAATGCCGTTGCATTGTCCACCACAGGCCATTGCACATCATCAACAACTCGAACAGCAGGCACTGGCATCGCTGCAAAACTGGGGAGTTTTCCATGTCTGAACTGAACGATCTTCTGACCACCCGTGAGCTACAACGCTGGCGATTAATTCTTGGCGAAGCGGCAGAAACGACGCTTTGTGGGCTGGATGACAACGCCCGGCAGATAGACCACGCGCTGGAGTGGCTGTATGGGCGCGATCCTGAACGGCTCCAGCGTGGTGAACGCTCTGGTGGATTAGGTGGCTCAAATCTCACCACCCCTGAGTGGATCAACAGTATTCACACTCTGTTTCCGCAACAGGTGATTGAGCGACTGGAAAGCGATGCCGTACTGCGCTACGGCATTGAAGATGTGGTGACGAATCTCGACGTGCTGGAACGTATGCAGCCTTCGGAAAGCCTGCTACGCGCCGTTTTGCACACCAAACATCTGATGAATCCCGAAGTACTGGCTGCCGCCCGCCAGATAGTGCGCCAGGTTGTTGAAGAAATTATGGCGCGACTGGCAAAGGAAGTTCGTCAGGCTTTTTCTGGTGTCCGCGATCGCCGTCGCCGCTCATTAATTCCACTGGCGCGAAACTTTGATTTCAAAAGTACTCTGCGCGCCAACCTGCAACACTGGCACCCGCAACACGGCAAGTTGTATATCGAATCCCCCCGCTTTAACAGCCGCATTAAACGCCAAAGCGAACAATGGCAACTGGTCTTACTGGTTGATCAAAGCGGATCGATGGTGGACTCGGTGATCCACTCTGCGGTGATGGCGGCCTGTTTGTGGCAGTTACCCGGCATTCGTACCCATCTGGTGGCGTTTGACACAAGCGTGGTTGATCTCACGGCAGACGTTGCCGATCCGGTAGAGTTATTAATGAAAGTACAGTTGGGCGGCGGGACCAATATCGCCAGTGCCGTGGAGTATGGTCGGCAACTTATTGAACAACCAGCAAAAAGCGTCATTATCCTCGTGAGCGATTTTTACGAAGGGGGTTCATCATCATTGCTGACGCATCAGGTGAAAAAGTGTGTCCAGAGCGGCATCAAAGTGCTGGGACTGGCAGCGCTCGATAGCACCGCAACGCCTTGCTATGACCGCGATACGGCCCAGGCGCTGGTTAATGTCGGCGCACAAATAGCCGCCATGACGCCGGGCGAGCTGGCATCATGGCTTGCGGAGAATCTTCAGTCATGAATTCACTACGTCCGGAATTATTAGAACTGACACCGCAGGCACTGACGGCGTTAAGCAATGCCGGTTTTGTTAAGCGCAGTCTTAAGGAACTGGAAAATGGCAACGTCCCGGAAATCAGCCATGAGAACGGCGCTTTAATCGCCACCTTCAGTGACGGTGTCCGTACCCAGCTGGCGAACAGCCAGGCACTGAAAGAGGCTCAGTGCAGCTGCGGGGCCAGCGGCATGTGCCGTCATCGCGTGATGCTGGTGTTAAGTTATCAACGACTTTGTGCCACCGTCCAGCCCACGGAAAAAGAAGAAGAGTGGGATCCGGCAATCTGGCTGGAAGAACTGGCTACCCTGCCCGATGCCACCCGCAAACGCGCGCAGGCGCTGGTCGCTAAAGGCATCACCATTGAGTTGTTCTGTGCGCCGGGCGAAATTCCCTCTGCCCGCTTACCGATGAGCGATGTGCGTTTTTATTCCCGTAGCAGTATTCGTTTCGCCCGTTGTGATTGTATTGAAGGCACACTTTGCGAACATGTCGTACTGGCTGTGCAGGCCTTCGTCGAGGCCAAAGCGCAGCAAGCAGAATTTAACCATTTAATCTGGCAGATGCGCAGCGAACACGTCACATCATCTGACGATCCGTTTGCCAGCGAAGAAGGCCAAACGTGTCGTCAATATGTTCAGCAATTAAGCCAGGCATTATGGCTTGGCGGCATCAGCCAGCCGCTTATTCACTACGAGGCAGCATTCAACCGCACATTGCAGGCGGCAGAGGCCTGCAACTGGCGCTGGGTGAGTGAATCACTACGACAGCTACGGGCAAGCGTTGATGCCTTCCACACTCGCGCCAGCCACTATCATGCCGGAGAATGCTTACGTCAGCTTGCGGCATTAAACAGTCGATTAAATTGCGCACAAGAGATGGCCCGGCGCGACAGTGTTGGTGAAGTTCCTCCTGTGCCGTGGCGCACGGTCGTTGGCTCTGGCATTGCCGGAGAAGCAAAGCTTGATCATCTGCGGCTGGTGTCTTTAGGTATGCGTTGCTGGCAGGATATTGAGCATTATGGTTTACGCATCTGGTTTACCGATCCCGACACCGGCAGTATTTTGCACCTTTCGCGCAGTTGGCCGCGAAGTGAACAGGAAAACTCACCGGCAGCTACGCGTCGGCTGTTTAGTTTTCAGGCTGGCGCACTGGCGGGTGGGCAAATTGTTTCACAAGCAGCAAAACGCAGTGCCGATGGCGAGCTGCTGTTAGCTACCCGCAACCGCTTAAGCAGCGTTGTGCCGCTGTCGCCTGATGCCTGGCAAATGTTGAGCGCGCCGTTACGCCAGCCGGGCATTGTGGCTTTGCGGGAATATTTACGCCAGCGTCCCCCCGCCTGCATACGGCCTCTTAATCAGGTCGATAACTTATTTATTCTGCCGGTCGCTGAGTGTATTTCGCTCGGTTGGGATAGCAGCCGCCAGACGCTGGATGCGCAGGTAATCAGCGGCGAAGGTGAAGATAATCTCCTGACGTTATCCCTTCCGGCATCTGCCTGTTCTCCTTTTGCCGTTGAACGCATGGCGGCGCTTTTGCAACAAACAGACGACCCCGTGAGTCTGGTTTCTGGCTTTGTCAGTTTTGTTGATGGGCAATTGACACTGGAACCACGGGTGATGATGACAAAAACCCGCGCCTGGGCGCTGGACGCAGAAACTGCGCCTGTGGCACCGCTACCTTCTGCCAGCGTTTTGCCTGTGCCGTCTACCGCTCATCAGTTGCTGATGCGCTGCCAGGCGTTACTTATTCAACTGCTCCATAACGGCTGGCGCTATCAGGAACAGAGCGCTATTAGTCAGGCAGAGTTGCTGGCGAATGACCTCTCCGCGGTCGGTTTTTATCGGCTGGCACATGTGTTGGGACAATTTCGTAATACAGAAAGCGAGGCACGGGTAGAAGCAATGAATAACGGTGTTTTACTTTGCGAACAATTATTCCCCATGCTTCAGCAACAAGGATGAAATAGTGCTTTTTACTAAGAGTTCTACTCCAGTTCCGGACTGCTCACGTCACGGTATTAGGCATATTCTATATAGCCCCTGGTGAGAGTCACCAGTTCCTTGATTAAATAAAATGGAGTTTTACATGAAGGCTTTCAATAAGCTGTTTTCCCTCGTTGTTGCATCTGTTCTGGTTTTCTCTCTTGCTGGCTGCGGTGACAAAGAAGAATCGAAGAAATTCAGCGCCAATCTGAACGGCACTGAAATTGCCATTACCTATGTCTACAAAGGTGACAAGGTGCTTAAGCAATCTTCTGAAACCAAAATTCAATTTGCCTCCATTGGTGCAACCACCAAAGAAGATGCTGCCAAGACACTTGAGCCGTTAAGCGCCAAATACAAAAACATCGCGGGTGTTGAAGAAAAATTAACCTATACCGATACCTACGCGCAGGAAAACGTGACTATCGATATGGAAAAAGTGGATTTTAAAGCCCTGCAGGGTATTTCAGGAATCAACGTTTCTGCTGAAGATGCCAAAAAAGGTATCACTATGGCGCAAATGGAAATGGTGATGAAAGCCGCTGGTTTTAAAGAAGTGAAATAATCGGTTGGCGGTCATGCTCTAAACATGACCGCCAATTTTTTAGCCTTTTTTCACATGCTGGCGCGCTGCCAGTCCACGCAGAAAATAACGTAAAAATTGATCGCCGCATTCGCGGAAGTTTTTATGATCCGGTGCGCGCATCATCGCTGTAATTTCCGGCATCGAAACGCGGAACTGCTGTTCGGTGAGGATAGCCAGAATGTCATCGGTTTTCAGCGAAAACGCGATGCGTAATTTTTTCAGCACGATGTTGTTATTAATGCGACGTTCCGGCTCCAGTGCCGGAGCAGACTCATCCTTGCCGCGTTTTTCATAAATCAGGCCATTGAGGAATGACGACAAAACAATGTCCGGACAACGCTGAAAACCCTCTTCGTCTTCTTTACGTAGCCAGACGGCGATCTGTTCCGCGGTGGCTTCGACATTACCCAGCGCCAGAATACGCACCAGGTCATTATTATTGGCTTTCAAAATGTAGCGCACGCTGCGCAGAATATCGTTACTTAGCATGAGGCCTTCAGGTGTTGATGAGGCAAAAAGCCATTTTAGCAGTCTTTTACAGGCCAATCGCCTCTTTTAAGCTTTTCAGATAACGGCGGCTGACCGGCACGGTTAAGCCATTACGCAAAATCAACTCAGCCTGGCCGTTATCTTCCAGACGAATCTCCTGTAAATGCGCGAGGTTAACCAGATACTGACGATGGCAGCGCAGTAGTGGTGTACGACTTTCCAGGGTACGTAATGTCAATTCGGTAAAGCCCTCTTTCCCTTCGTGGCTGGTAACGTAGACACCGCTCATCCGACTGCTGACAAATGCCACATCTTTCATTTGCAGCAAATAAATCCGACTATGCCCCGTACAAGGGATAAATTTCAGCGCCTGTTGATTTTCCGGTAACAGCGAAACATCCTGCTTGCTGCGCTCCTGACGCAATCGCGCCAGCGTTTTCTCCAGTCGCGCTTCATCAATTGGCTTCAGCAAATAATCAAAGGCATGTTCTTCAAAGGCTTTAATAGCGTATTCGTCAAACGCAGTGAGAAAAACAATATACGGGCGATGTTCCGGGTCAAGCATCCCCACCATTTCCAGACCACTGATGCGCGGCATCTGGATATCGAGAAACAGCACATCCGGGCGCAGTTTATGCACCGCGCCGATCCCTTCCACGGCGTTTGAACACTCTCCAACGATTTCAATATCGCTCTGCTCCTGCAAAAATACACGCAGGTTTTCCCGTGCTAACGGTTCATCATCGACAATTAAGACTTTAATCATGCCTCGTCCCTCCATGGTAGTCGTAACGTTATTCGGGTGTAACTATCAGGCTCACAGGCGACGCTTATTCCATAGTCATCGCCAAACCGTTCACGTAAACGCTTATCCACCAGATTCATCCCCAGCCCACTGGCATTGGTTACCGGTTGATACAAACCGGCATTGTCTTCGATCTCCAGCATCAAATGTTGCCCCTCACGTCGGGCGCTGATTGCCACTCGCCCTGTATCCAGCAGTTGTGATGTCCCATGTTTAATGGCGTTTTCCACTATCGGTTGCAGGGTAAACGCGGGCAATTGCTGCTGGGATAATTCTTGCGGAATAGCAATGTTGACCTGCAACCGCGACTGGAAGCGCGCCTTTTCAATTTGCAGATAAGCGTTCACATGTTCAATTTCGTCGGCGAGAGTAACAAACTCCGAAGGCCGCTTTAAGTTTTTGCGGAAAAAAGTGGAAAGATACTGCACCAGCTGGCTGGCCTGTTCGCTGTCGCGACGGATCACCGCTTTAATGGTGTTAAGCGCATTAAACAAAAAATGGGGGTTCACCTGGGCGTGAAGCAGTTTGATCTCTGACTGGGTGAGCATCGCTTTTTGCCGCTCATATTGCCCGGCGAGGATCTGCGCCGAAAGCAGTTGCGCAATCCCCTCGCCCAGCGTGCGGTTGATTGAACTGAATAAACGGTTTTTGGCTTCATACAATTTGATGGTGCCCATCACCCGCTGATTTTCACCACGCAACGGAATTACCAGCGTCGACCCCAGTTTGCATTGCGGATGCAAAGAGCAACGATAAGGTACTTCGTTGCCATCAGCGTAGACCACTTCACCGGTTTCAATCGCTTTTAAGGTGTAAGTCGAAGAAATCGGTTTGCCGGGTAAATGGTGGTCGTCACCAATTCCGGTAAAGGCCAGCAATTTCTCTCGATCGGTAATCGCGACTGCACCAATATCCAGCTCCTGATACAGCACCTGTGCCACTTTCATGCTGTTCACTTCGTTAAACCCCTGTCGCAAAATGCCTTCCGTCGAGGCTGCCACTTTCAGCGCAGTGGCAGAAAAAGCCGAAGTGTATTTTTCAAACATCGCGCGTTTATCGAGCAATATACGCATAAACAGCGCCGCGCCGACGGTATTGGTGACCATCATTGGCGCAGCAATATTACTCACCAGACGCACCGCATCTTCATAAGGTCGGGCGATCGCCAGGATGATCAGCATTTGCACCATTTCAGCGACGAACGTGACGGCACCGGCGGTAATGGGGTTAAAGACTTTATCAGTGCGCCCGCGACGGATCAGGATGCTGTGTACCAGGCCGCCGAGCAATCCTTCAACGATGGTTGAGATCATGCAACTTAGCGCGGTCATGCCCCCCATCGAATATCGATGTAAGCCGCCGGTCAGACCAACCAGCCCACCGACGACCGGACCGCCGAGTAAGCCGCCCATTACCGCGCCTATCGCACGGGTATTGGCAATAGAATCGTCAATGTGCAACCCAAACCAGGTGCCCATGATGCAGAAGATGGAAAAGACGATGTAGCAGAGAAATTTATGCGGCAGACGAACCGTGACCTGCATTAACGGTATGAATAATGGCGTTTTACTCATTAACCACGCAATGACTAAAAAAACGCACATCTGCTGAAGCAGCAGCAACACCAGATTAAAATCGTACATACCCGCAAACCACACTTCCCTTTAAAACGCGTAACATACATTGCCTGCGTTTAACTTTCTTTGAACTCTTGCAGAAAAATGAGAATTCGTGAGTACGATCACTCAAAATCGCCTGGCAAAAATAAAATCACCCTATAGATGCACAAAAAACGGGCAAAACTACCTGGTTCGCAAAACTGCGTCTAAAGTTAAACCGGGACCTCGCGAGCAAGGGTGAGACGATGGCGCTTTACACAATTGGTGAAGTGGCGTTGCTTTGTGATATTAACCCTGTCACGTTACGCGCGTGGCAGAGGCGTTACGGGTTGCTGAAACCGCAACGGACAGACGGCGGTCATCGACTGTTCAACGATGCCGATATTGACCGTATCCGCGAGATCAAACGCTGGATCGACAACGGCGTGCAGGTCAGCAAAGTTAAAATGCTGCTCAGTAATGAAAATGTTGATGTGCAGAACGGCTGGCGCGATCAGCAAGAAACATTACTGACCTACCTGCAAAGCGGCAATCTGCATAGCCTGCGAACGTGGATCAAAGAGCGCGGTCAGGATTACCCCGCCCAGACACTCACCACACATCTGTTTATTCCTCTGCGCCGACGACTTCAATGCCAACAACCGACTCTCCAGGCGCTGCTGGCGATCCTCGACGGCGTACTGATCAACTACATCGCCATTTGTCTGGCTTCGGCACGTAAAAAACAGGGTAAAGATGCGCTGGTGGTTGGCTGGAATATTCAGGATACCACCCGTCTGTGGCTGGAGGGCTGGATTGCCAGTCAACAAGGATGGCGCATTGATGTCCTCGCCCACTCGCTCAATCAACTACGCCCTGAACTATTCGAAGGCCGTACATTGCTGGTGTGGTGCGGTGAAAATCGAACCTCCGCCCAACAGCAGCAACTCACCAGTTGGCAAGAACAAGGCCATGATATTTTCCCACTCGGCATTTAATGATTCGTTAACAAATGCGCTTTACTGTACAATCCTTTCGTTAACATAAGGAGTGCATTATGCGCATAGCTAAAATTGGGGTCATCGCCCTGTTCCTGTTTATGGCGTTCGGCGGAATTGGTGGCGTCATGCTCGCAGGTTATACCTTTATTTTGCGTGCTGGCTAAGCGCCTGCACCAGCCTTTCAAACAGGCGGTCTGCGATGATCGCCGCCAGTGCCACCAGTAACGCCCCCTGGATCACATACGCGGTATTAAATCCGCTAAGCCCGATGATGATGGGCGTACCCAGCGTGCTGGCCCCTACCGTTGAGGCGATCGTCGCCGTACCAATGTTGATAATCACCGAAGTTCGCACGCCCGCCAGAATCACCGGAGCCGCCAGCGGTAGCTCGACCTTACGCAGTCGCTGACCACGACTCATTCCCATACCTTTCGCAACTTCTGTCACGCTGGCATCGATCGCTCCCAGCCCGGCAAGTGTCGCCTGCAGGACGGGCAGCACACCGTAAAGGATCAAGGCGATAATCGCTGGTTGCAGACCAAAGCCGATCACCGGAACGGCAATCGCCAGCACTGCGACGGGCGGAAAAGTCTGTCCAACGGCGGCAATAGTTTCCACCAGTGGGCGAAATTCCGCGCCCCACGGGCGAGTGACAGCAATTCCGGCACCAGTGCCAATGATCACCGCAAACAAACTCGAAATTCCCACCAGCCAGAAATGAGCCAGTGCCAGAGCTGCAAAACTTTCTTGCTGATAAACGGGTCGTGGCAGTTGTGGGAACAAGGCAGCAAACAGCGGCTGGCTGTAAGGCAGCCAGAAAATCAGTGCCACAAACAAAGCAATGAGCCAGAACAGCGGATCGCGCAACATCTTCATACGCTTACGCCTCCACCAGCAGATCCTGAAAATGCAGCGTACCGCAAGGCTGGCCCTGCGTGTTCACCACCGGCAGCACCTCGCAACCCCGCGCGACAAACAGGGAGAGCGCATCGCGTAGCGTCATCTCTTCTACCAGTGCCTCACCTTCTGCCCGTTCTTCGCGACGCACGTAATCCGCCACACTACGTAACGAAAGCAGACGCACACCCAGTTCGCTACGTCCAAAAAACTGGCGGACAAAATCATTCGCCGGACGAGTCAGCATCGTCAGCGGATTGCCCTGCTGCACCACTTCACCGTGATCCATCAATACCAGATGTTCAGCCAGCCGTAGCGCCTCATCAATATCATGAGTGACCAGCACAATAGTGCGCCCCAGCAAACGGTGAATGCGCGTCATCTCTTGTTGCAACGCGCCGCGCGTTACCGGGTCCAGTGCGCCAAAAGGTTCATCCATCAGTAAGACTTGCGGATCGGCAGCCAGTGCGCGCGCCACTCCCACACGTTGCTGCTGACCACCGGAAAGCTGATGCGGATAACGCTCACGCAAATTTGACTCCAGCCCCAGTAGCGTCATTAATTCGTCGATACGATCGTCAATCCGTGCCCGCGACCATTTTTGTAATTGCGGCACGGTAGCGATGTTTTGCGCCACGCTCCAGTGGGGGAACAGGCCAATAGATTGAATGGCATAGCCCATCCGGCGGCGCAACTCCAGTACTGGCAGCGAGCGAATTTCTTCTCCGGCAAAGCGGATCTCTCCGCTGTCATGTTCCACCAGGCGGTTAATCATTTTCAAGGTGGTGGATTTGCCGGAGCCAGATGTGCCAATCAGCACCGAAAAACTCCCTTCCTGAAAATTGAGATTAAGATCGTTAACGGCTTTTTGTGCGCCAAACAGTTTGCTGACATGGCTAAATTCAATCATTACGTTTCACCTTCAGCAGTGCGATAAGCAAATCGAACAGGGCATCGATCAGCACCGCCAGAACAATTACCGGGATCACCCCCAGCAACACTAAATCAATGGCGCTGCTTAGCAGCCCCTGGAAAACCAGCGCACCAAAACCGCCTGCGCCGATTAACGCCGCAATCACCGCCATACCTACAGTTTGCACCATCACCACCCGCAGGCTGCGCAGAAATACCGGTAACGCCAGTGGTAACTGAACATGCAGGAATCGCTGCGCCCCGCTCATGCCCATCGCTCTGGCGCTCTCCAGCACATCGCGCGGGATCTGGTTCAAACCGACTACCACGCCGCGCACCAGCGGCAGCAAGGCATAGAGCACCAGCGCAATCAGTGCGGGTGTCATTCCGGTTCCTGCTATGCCGAGCTTCCCCAGCCACGGAAAGGCCGTCACCAGCGCGGCAAGCGGCGCAATCAACAGGCCAAAGAGCGCCACCGAAGGCACGGTCTGAATGACATTGAGCAGAGAAAAAATTGCCCCCTGCCGCGCAGTGGAAAAGTAGCACCAGATGCCCAACGGCACACCAATCACTAACGCAGGCAGCACCGCACCAAACAGCAACGTCAGATGTTGTGCCAGCGCGTCGTCAAACACATCCTGACGGTTGGCGTATTCTTTCATTAGTGAGAGATCGTTAAGCGTGCCGGAGTACAGCAACCACAGCGGAATAATGGCAATCTGCATATGCAACAACCAGCGCCACAGCGGATGCGTGGAGATTCGGCGGATGGCATCGCTACAGGCCAGCAATGCCAGCGCCGCAGCCAGCCAGAAACCACTGCCGAGGCTGGTACGCGCCAGCGCACTGCCATTTTGCGCCAGTTGGGTCGCCGCCTTTCCAGCTCCCCACACCAACAATACGAAGACGAATTGCGCCAGAATGAGTGCACAAATGCTGCCTTTTTTAGCGGGGACAAAACAGGCTGTCAGCCAGGCGCAACCAACGCCCACCAGCATCCAGATCGTTTGCGGCCACAGTTGCCAGAGATGACGCCCTTCACCCGAGACTAAACGATTAGGCGCGTAGCTGATAAACGGCAGCGCTGCTGCGATTGCCGTCAGCAACAGCAGCAGCGCCAGAACAGGATTAATACGTAGATAAGTCACGGGAAATTACTTCGCCCACCCTTTTTGTTTCAGGTAGTCGGCAGCCACTTTTTTGGCATCCAGTCCTTCCACTGCAATGCTGGCATTCAGTTGCTGCAATGTTTTTGCATCGAGGCTGGCGAAGACTGGCTGTAGCCACTGTGCCATTTGCGGATACTCCTTCAACACCGATTCACGCACCACTGGTGCAGGCGCATAGATAGGTTGCACGCCTTGCGGATCGCTTAAGGTTTGCAGCCCCAGCGCCGCTACCGGGCCGTCAGTGCCGTAAGCCATTGCAGCATTAACGCCAGAGGTTTGCTGGGCAGCGGCTTTGATCGTCACCGCCGTGTCGCCACCAGCCAGTGACAGCAACTGATCCTGACCGAGCTTAAAGCCATAGGCTTTTTCAAACGCGGGTAACGCATCGGCGCGTTCGATAAACTCTGCCGAGGCTGCCAGTTTGAAGGTGCCGCCCTCTTGCAGATAACGACTCAGGTCGGCAAGCGAAGTGAGTTTATTTTTCTCTGCCACATCCTGACGCACGGCGATAGTCCAGGTGTTATTTGCAGGCGCGGGCGTCAGCCAGATTAACTTGTTGTGCTCCGAATCGAGCTTTTTGACTTTCTCGTAACCTTGCTGCGCGTTTTTCCACGCTGCATCGTTTTCATCTTTAAAGAAGAAAGCGCCATTGCCGGTATATTCCGGATAGATATCCAGTTCACCGGAAGTAATCGCCCCGCGCACCACAGGAGTCGTTCCGAGTTGCACTTTATTCACCGTCGGTACGCCGTGGCTTTCCAGCACCTGCAAAATGATATTGCCGAGTAGCGCACCTTCGGTATCGATTTTTGAACCGACTTTAACGGGGGAAGCCGCCTGTAGCGGCAGGCTCACGGCTGCCAACATAACCAGTGAACCTGCCCAGAGCTTTAAGAGTGGCATGATGCTTTCCTCATTCTTTTACTGTTGTTTTCAGCGAATTAAGAGAAAAGCATAGTTGATAATGGCGGGGTTAGCTTGAGCGGAAGGATTCAGTTGCAGAATCAGATAAATACTTAAGAGGCATATTCGGTCCGGCGTTTCCTGCCGGATGCGGCGCGAGCGCCTTATCCGGCCTACAAAGGGCGCAAACGTCGCGCCCTTACTAAAGCATTACAGCAACTCAAACTCGCCTTTCTTAACGCGTGCGGAATCAGTGCCGATAAATACATTGAACTTGCCAGGCTCGGCGTCATATTTCATCTGTTGATTCCAGAACTTCAGCGCCTCAATATCGATCGGGAAGCTGACAGTCTGAGTTTCGCCCGGTTTCAGGGTGATTTTCTCAAAGCCTTTCAGCTGTTTCACAGGGCGACTCATGGAAGCCGTCACATCCTGCAAGTACATCTGCACTACCGTGGCCCCCTCGCGCTTACCGGTGTTCGTCACCTGCACGCTGGCAGTCACTTTGCCGTCACGCTTCATGGTCGGCGCAGAAAGTTTCACATCAGAGACGGTGAAAGTGGTGTAGCTCAGCCCATAGCCGAACGGATACAACGCCCCGTTAGCTTCATCAAAATAACGCGAAGTGTATTTGTTCGGCTTGTCGGCATTATACGGACGACCGGTGTTCAGATGGCTGTAGTACACCGGGATCTGCCCGACAGAACGCGGGAAGGACATTGGCAGCTTGCCGGACGGGTTGTAATCGCCAAACAATACATCGGCAATTGCATTACCGCCTTCAGTCCCCGCAAACCAGGTTTCCAGGATCGCATCAGCCTGCTGATCTTCTTTCACCAGCGCCAGCGGACGCCCGTTCATCAGCACCAGCACCAGCGGTTTACCGGTGGCTTTCAGCGCCGCAATCAAGTCACGTTGGCTTTGCGGAATAGTGATATCGGTCCGGCTGGAGGCTTCGTGCGCCATCCCCTGTGCTTCACCGACTACAGCCACCACCACATCAGATTGTTTCGCCGTCTGCACCGCTTCATCAATCATCTCTTGCGGCGAACGCGGATCGACTTTGACCGCTTCTTCATATTGATTCAGGAAATCGATAATGCCTTTGTCACTGGTAACGTTCGCCCCTTTGGCATACAGCACTTTACCGTTTTCACCGACGGAATTTTTAATCCCGGTCAGTACGGTCACGGATTGATCGGCAACACCGGCTGCGGACCAGCTGCCCATCACGTCACGTTTACTGTCCGCCAGTGGCCCAACCACCGCAATGGTGGCCGATTTTTTCAGCGGTAACGTTTCGAGACGGTTTTTCAGCAACACCAGGCTTTCGCGCGCCACTTCACGCGCTTCTTTACGGTGCAGGCGGCTTTCGGCATTGGTATCCACCGGGTCAGACTCTTTCGGCCCCAAATGGCTGTATGGGTCGTTAAACAATCCCATATCATATTTAACGTTCAGTACATGGCGGGCAGCATCGTCCAGCTCTTCCATCGTCACTTTGCCGGATTTGATCAACCCAGGCAGATACTTCGAGTAATACTCGTCGCTCATACTCATGTTGATTCCGGATTTCAGCGCCACGCGCACCGCATCTTCCGGGTCTGCCGCCGTGCCATGTTTAATCAGCTCTTTGATTGCACCGTGATCGGAAACGGTGATGCCTTTAAAGCCCCACTGGTCGCGCAGAACATCTTTCAGCAGCCAGGAATCGGAGGTGGCTGGCGTGCCGTTCAGCGAGTTCAGCGCCACCATCACCGCGCCGCTGCCTGCGTCCAGCCCCGCTTTGTACGGCGGCATATAATCATTAAACAGGCGCTGCGGACTCATATCGACGGTGTTGTACTCTTTACCGCCTTCTACCGCGCCGTATGCGGCAAAGTGTTTGACGCTGGTCATCACCGAGTAGCGATCTGCCGGGCTTTTACCCTGCATCGCTTCCACCATGGTTTTACCCATTGTTGAGGTGAGATACGTATCTTCGCCAAAACCTTCGGAAGCACGTCCCCAGCGCGGATCGCGCGAGACATCGACCATCGGTGCCCAGGTCATATTCAGGCCATCATCTGCCGCTTCATAAGCAGAGACACGTCCGACCGTTTTCACTGCATCGAGGTTAAAAGACGAGGCCAGACCGAGGCTAATCGGGAACACCGTGCGCTGACCGTGCAGCACGTCGTAAGCAAAGAAAAGAGGAATTTTCAGGCGGCTTAATTCCATCACCTGATCCTGCATGGCGCGGATATCCTGACGGGTTACGGTGTTGAAAATCGCCCCAACCTGACCGTCTTTGATCATCTCGCGGATCGCCTCTTTCGGGTTATCCGGGCCGACGCTGATTAAGCGCAGCTGACCAATTTTCTCATCAACTGTCATTTTCTTAAGCAGTTCGGTGACGAACGCATCCCGCGCTTCGGGCGTTAATGGATGGTTGCCGAATAAATCATCCGCCAGTGCTGGCTGCAGGGCCAGACTCACCGCGATTCCTACTGAACATAGCCATTTCATATGGATTTTTCTTCCTCTGTTGCCCGACGAGGCAGCGAAAATGGTGCAAAAACCGTAGTTTGCCATAAGCATGATGGAGAGAGAAAAAGAATGCTCAGTTTATTGTCTGAATTTTCAAAATATTCACTCGCTGAATTGTCATACAAGGCGCTATTCTAGTTTGTGATATTTTTTCGCCACCACAAGGAGTGGAAAATGTCTTCCATGACAACAACTGATAATAAAGCCTTTTTGAATGAACTTGCCCGTCTGGTCGGTCATTCACACCTGCTCACCGATCCCGCAAAAACGGCCCGCTATCGCAAGGGCTTCCGTTCTGGTCAGGGCGACGCGCTGGCTGTCGTTTTCCCTGGCTCACTACTGGAATTGTGGCGGGTGCTGAAAGCCTGTGTCACCGCCGACAAAATTATTCTGATGCAGGCTGCCAATACAGGCCTGACCGAAGGATCGACGCCAAACGGTAACGACTATGATCGCGATATCGTGATCATCAGCACCCTGCGTCTCGACAAGCTGCACGTTCTTGGCAAGGGCGAACAGGTGCTGGCCTATCCGGGCACCACGCTCTATTCGCTGGAAAAAGCCCTCAAACCGCTGGGACGCGAACCGCACTCGGTGATTGGATCGTCGTGTATAGGCGCATCGGTTATCGGCGGTATTTGTAACAACTCCGGCGGCTCGCTGGTGCAACGTGGCCCGGCGTATACCGAAATGTCGTTATTCGCGCGTATAAATGAAGACGGCAAACTGACGCTGGTGAACCATCTGGGGATTGATCTGGGCGAAACGCCGGAGCAGATCCTTAGCAAGCTGGATGATGATCGCATCAAAGATGACGATGTGCGTCACGATGGTCGTCACGCCCACGATTATGACTATGTCCACCGCGTTCGTGATATTGAAGCCGACACGCCCGCACGTTATAACGCCGATCCGGATCGGTTATTTGAATCTTCTGGTTGCGCCGGGAAGCTGGCCGTTTTTGCGGTACGTCTAGATACCTTCGAAGCGGAAAAAAATCAGCAGGTGTTTTATATCGGCACCAACCAGCCGGAAGTGCTGACCGAAATCCGCCGTCATATTCTGGCTAACTTCGAAAATCTGCCGGTTGCCGGGGAATATATGCACCGGGATATCTACGATATTGCGGAAAAATACGGCAAAGACACCTTCCTGATGATTGATAAGTTAGGCACCGACAAGATGCCGTTCTTCTTTAATCTCAAGGGACGCACCGATGCGATGCTGGAGAAAGTGAAATTCTTCCGTCCGCATTTTACTGACCGTGCGATGCAAAAATTCGGTCACCTGTTCCCCAGCCATTTACCGCCGCGCATGAAAAACTGGCGCGATAAATACGAGCATCATCTGCTGTTAAAAATGGCGGGCGATGGCGTGGGCGAAGCCAAATCGTGGTTGGTGGATTATTTCAAACAGGCCGAAGGCGATTTCTTTGTCTGTACGCCGGAGGAAGGCAGCAAAGCGTTTTTACACCGTTTCGCCGCTGCGGGCGCAGCAATTCGTTATCAGGCGGTGCATTCCGATGAAGTCGAAGACATTCTGGCGTTGGATATCGCTCTGCGGCGTAACGACACCGAGTGGTATGAGCATTTACCGCCGGAGATCGACAGCCAGCTGGTGCACAAGCTCTATTACGGCCATTTTATGTGCTATGTCTTCCATCAGGATTACATAGTGAAAAAAGGCGTGGATGTGCATGCGTTAAAAGAACAGATGCTGGAACTGCTACAGCAGCGCGGCGCGCAATACCCTGCCGAGCATAACGTCGGTCATTTGTATAAAGCACCGGAGACGTTGCAGAAGTTCTATCGCGAGAACGATCCGACCAACAGCATGAATCCGGGGATCGGTAAAACCAGTAAACGGAAAAACTGGCAGGAAGTGGAGTAAAAATTACGGATGGCAGAGTATCGCCATCCGAATTCACTTAATCGTTCTGTGCCGTCTGCCCCGCCGCCGCCATTTGGGCGGCTTTTTGTTTTTTATAGCTCAACGCTGCTGCCGGCACAGGCATCACTTTACCGGTTTCAATCCAGGTACGCAGGCGGCTGGCATCGGCAAAATGGGTATATTTGCCAAACGCGTCCATCACTACCAGCGCCACCGGTTTATTATTGATAACCGTACGCATCACCAGACAATGGCCCGCCGCATTGGTAAAGCCGGTTTTGGTTAACTGAATATTCCAGTTATCGCGATACACCAGATGATTAGTATTGCGGAACGGCAGCGTATACGTCGGGTTAGAGAAGGTTGCCATATCTTCCCGGGTAGTACTTAACTGCCCGATCAACGGATATTGTTTGCTGGCAATGAGCAGTTTGGTTAAGTCACGGGCAGTTGAAACGTTATGCACCGACAATCCGGTAGGTTCAACAAAGCGCGTGTTGTTCATTCCGAGCGATTTCGCTTTCGCATTCATTGCCTTAATAAAGGCTTTGTAACCACCGGGATAATGGTGCGCAAGGCTTGCCGCCGCGCGGTTTTCTGAAGACATCAGCGCCAGCAACAGCATATCTTTACGGCTGATTTCGCTATTCAGTCGTACGCGCGAATAGACCCCTTTCATCTCCGGCGTCTGGCTGATATCCACTTTTAGTTTTTCATCCAGCGGCAGTCGTGCATCCAGCACAACCATCGCGGTCATTAATTTGCTGATAGACGCAATCGGACGCACCAGATCCGGGTGGTTCGAATAGATCACTTTGTTGGTATTCAGATCAACAATCATCGCGCTACCGGAGGCAATTTCCGGTTGTGAAGCGGTGGTAGCGGCTGCCGTTTTCGCAACGGCCTGCGGTGCCAAAGGCACAGCCAGCATCAGGGCCAGGCTAAATAAAGAAACTCGAAATTTCGGCATGATGAGCATTCAGATAGTGGTTCACGCGCACGGGTTGCGCACCGCCGGAGTAAGGATTTACTGAGGCTAGCGACGCCATCATAACGAGCAAAAAGTGCGATCGTCAAAGGAGAATCGTGAGGAAATGCTGCATTGCTGACATTTACGCCAGCAATGCAATGTCAAAGAACTTTCTAGAACAGGCGATACCCGTAGCCCCATAGTATAACGGTTAGGGCGAGCAGCACTTCCAGTACCAGCACGCCAATCGCCAGCGTCGAACTGGAGAAGCTAAGGCCTTCCTCTTTGTTGATATTCAGGAAGCTCGGAATACCAAGGTAAAGCAGGTAGCCGGTGTAAAACAGCGCCACCGTGCCGACCAGCGCACACAACCAGACCAGCGGATAAAGCGCCACCAGACCGCTTAAAAACAGCGGAGTTGCAACGTAGCCCGCGAAGACCATGCAGTGCGCAAGTGACGGACGCTGCGGGTAATTGCGCGCCATCCACCAGATGACCCGCCCCATCACCGCAACCCCAGCGAGCATAACGCCATAAAACAGGACAGCCAGCGCCAGTCCGGTAAACCAGGACAACTTCAGGATAGTGCCATCGCCAAAATTCCAGCCAATCTGTGTAGTGCCAATGAAGGCGCAAATCACCGGAATCGCCGCCATCAGCAAAACGTGGTGGGTGTAATGGTGAGAAATCGTTTCGTTTTCGCGATTAATCACCTGCATTTCACGATCGGGATGGGAAAACAGTCCCCAGACATGGCTCATACCGCCCCCTTGTTGTGAGTTCATGAACCTGACAGTTCAAGTATAAGTCAGCTTGTGATTATTTTTTGTTCGCTCATGTAATTTGCACCGTCTGATGTACGTCCTTTTTCAGCGTGAATGATTTCCAGGGTGTATGCTTACAGGCAACCAAAGGGAGACAGACTGGCCTATGGATCTCAATACACTCATCTCACAATATGGTTATGCCGCGCTGGTGATCGGTAGCCTGGCGGAAGGTGAAACCGTGACTTTGCTGGGAGGCGTTGCGGCGCATCAGGGGCTATTAAAGTTCCCGCTGGTGGTACTTTCTGTGGCGCTTGGCGGCATGATTGGCGACCAGGTGCTTTATCTGTGCGGGCGGCGGTTTGGCGGCAAGCTGTTACGCCGTTTCTCGAAACATCAGGATAAAATTGAGCGGGCGCAGAAACTTATCCAACGCCATCCGTATCTGTTTGTCATTGGTACGCGCTTTATGTATGGCTTTCGGGTGATTGGCCCGACGCTGATTGGTGCCAGCCAGCTGCCGCCGAAAATCTTTCTGCCGCTTAATATTCTCGGCGCATTTGCCTGGGCGTTGATTTTTACCACTATCGGTTACGCTGGTGGTCAGGTGATTGCGCCGTGGTTGCACAATCTCGATCAGCATTTGAAGCACTGGGTCTGGTTGATTCTGGTCGTGGTTCTGGTGGTAGGCGTGCGCTGGTGGCTGAAACGACGCGGGAAGAAAAAGCCGGATAATCAGGCGTAAAACCATTGCCCTGGATAAGGCGTTCGCGCCGCATCCGACATCCGGTGCACCATGCCTGATGCGGCGCTTGTGCGTCTTATCATGCCTACCAAAATTTTACCCATTGAAATAACCACGCACCTCACTGCGCTATTCTGGGTTGAACTGCGGATTCGCCAACATAAAGCCGCCATCCACTATCAACGACTGCCCGGTGGTGTAATTTGCGCCCTCTGAGCACAGCCACGCTACCAGGCTGGCAATCTCATGCGTTGCGCCAAAACGCCGCAGAGGAATCGAAGGCTCCGCGTCGGGCTTCACGTAGCTATCATCCATGCCGTTCATTGGCGTAGCGATCGCCCCAGGTGCGACTGCGTTCACCAAAATCTTATGCCTGACCAACTCCAGCGCCATTGCTTTGGTTAACCCGCCGAGCGCATGTTTAGCGGCTGTGTAGGCGCTGGCATCCGGCAGCGGCGTATGTTCATGTACCGACGTAATGTTGATGATGCGACCGCCCTGCCCTTGTTTCACCATCTGGCGGGCCGCAATTTGTGAGCATAAAAATGCACCATCGACATCAACGGTAAAAATCTTGCGCCACTCATCGAAAGCCATATCAAGAAACGGCGCTTTGGTCATTGCGCCCGCATTATTCACCAGCACATCAATACGCCCCAGCCGTTGAATGAGTTTCTCCAGCGCCTGCGCACCTTCTGGCAGTTTACCGAGATCCAGCTGCACGATCTCCGCACGTACGCCGTGGCTAACTACCTCACGCGCGGTATCTTTTGCCCCTTCTTCATCTGAGTGCCAGGTAATGCCAATATCAAACCCCTGCTGCGCCAGTAATAACGCGCACTCTTTGCCGATCCCCGAATCGGAGGCGGTAATAATCGCAACCTGTGCCATCGAGTTCTCCACTTAACGCTGAATAAACGTTAAGTATAGAAGGCGCATATCATCAGCGTTTGTAACCCCCGCCCAACGCACCAGTGAGTTGAATGGAAGCATCCAGCCACTGCCCTTGCAATAACAGGCCATTGGCCCGCTCACGCAGCGCGGGGATTCTGGCTTCGCTGACGCGGGAACCAGCAATGATGCCCGCGTTAAAGCGCGCCTGCGCAAGACCTACCACACGCAAGGCATCGCGCTCAATTTGCGCCTGATGCTGGTTTTTCTCCGCAAGTGTCTGAACCTGACTGGCTGCCCGCGCCACGTCATTCACCGCTTCAACCACCGCTTTGTTGTAGCTGGCGATAGACAAGTTGCTTTCGGCTTTTGCGATATCGAGATTGGCGTTAAGACGACCACTATCGAAAATGGGTAGCGTCAGGCCTGCCGTAACGCCCATTTGCTGCGCGGAATGACGGAACAGATCGCTTAAGTGCAACGCATCCTGTTGCAGGAAGGCCATCAGGTTGATGTCAGGATAAAATGCCGCTTTTGCCGCATCAATGGTGCTTAGCGATGACTCAACGTACCAGTGCGCCGCCTGCAAATCTGCCCGCCGGGCCAGTAAGGAGTACCCCAGTTCATCAGGAAGCTGGCTTGCCACTTTCGGCAACGCGACCGGTTTAAGCTTCAATGACTTTGTCTGGTTATTTGTAAGTGCGCTTAACCGTGCCTCAATAATTTTCATTTTCCCCGCGACATCGTTGAGCTGCTGCCGGGTTTTGCTGGCATTAATATCGGTTTCCACACCTTCAACTGAAGAAGTAATCCCGTTCTGATATAGCTGGCGATCGGTCGCGATAATGGTGTTCTGCTCTTTTTCTATTTGCTGCAAGACCGTGTTTAACGCCGCCTGGGTTTGCCACTCCCAGTACAGGCGGGCTACGCTGCCAGCCAGCAATTGGCGGGTTTGCTCGCGTTCCGCCGCCCGTGCTTTAACCGTACCCAGGCGGGCAGTAACCTCCGCCCGATTCTTTCCCCAGATATCGCGATGCCAGCCCGCCGTTAAGCCAAAAGTTCCGTTGGTGTACCACGGACCGGTCGTACCTGCGGCCGGATCGTTCAGAGCAAACGGCCCCATTAAGCCTTCTGCCGACATTTTTTGCCGCTCCATATCCGCAGAAAAGTCGATCTGCGGACCATCCTGAGTAGCAATTGCCTTCGCCTGGGCTTCAGCTAGCTGAATGCGCTGTTCAGCCACCTGCATATCCGGTGCGTTCTGTAGTGCATTGTTAATTAAGGAAGTGAGTTGATTATCGTGATACTCCAGCCACCATTGGCTGTCTGGCCAACCATTTTTCAGCGCCGTGGGTAATGCGGTGTCAACTTGTGCAGCGGGCGTTTGCTGGCTTAACGCCTGGCGGGTTTCATGCATAGGCGCACACCCGGCCAGCATCAGTAACAGCGGAAAACAGGCGATGGCGGGATAAAAGGAATCACGATTCATGGGGGAATAATCAGGTAAGAAAAGGTGCGCGGAGATTACCGTGTGTTGCGATATATTTTTTAGTTTCGCGTGGCAATACATCAGTAGCAATAAAACGACATATCCAGAAAAATATACACTAAGTGAATGATATCTTCCGATTTATCTTAATCGTTTATGGATAACGGCAAAGGGCTTCGTTTTTTCCTATACTTATTCAGCACTCACAAATAAAGGAACGCCAATGAAAATTATACTCTGGGCTGTATTGATTATTTTCCTGATTGGGCTACTGGTGGTGACTGGCGTATTTAAGAT
>NZ_SJWV01000539.1:0-628 GCF_004352695.1 Escherichia sp. KCJ4928 | reverse complement strand
CGCCGGATTCAGCGTGGCAGGGCACCTCGTGTTCACCAAAAACTACACATCCAAATCTGCGTATGTCGCGTACCGCCACGAATGCGCTTACATCCTGGCAAAGGGCAGTCCGGCCCGGCCCCGTAACCCGCTGCCGGATGTGCTGGGCTGGAAATATTCAGGCAATCGTCATCACCCGACGGAAAAGCCCGTTACCAGCCTGCAACCGCTGATTGAGAGCTTCACACACCCGAACGCAATTGTGCTGGACCCGTTTGCAGGCAGCGGCTCAACCTGCGTCGCCGCCCTCCAGTCCGGACGCCGGTATATCGGTATCGAGCTGCTTGAGCAGTATCACCGTGCCGGGCAGCAACGCCTTGCCGCCGTGCAACGGGCCATGCAGCAGGGGGCCGCGAATGATGACTGGTTTATGCCGGAGGCTGCGTAAATGAACTATGCCGGACACGAAAAACTTCGCGCCGAAGTGGCGGAGGTGGCCAATGCCATGTGCGACCTGCGTACAACCATGAATGAGATGGAGCGGCGGTACAGCTTTAATGCTGACACCCTTCCGGAACGTCTGGTGCGTCAGACGTTGTTTCGCGCAAACCGCCTCCTGATGGAGGCATATACCGAAATTCTGGAACTG
>NZ_SJWV01000538.1:0-628 GCF_004352695.1 Escherichia sp. KCJ4928 | reverse complement strand
CCCAGACGAGAGTGACGACGCTGACGATTGTAGAAAATCTCAATGTATTCCCGTATTACTGAGATGGCTTCATCCCGGTTATTAAAACGATAGTGGCTCAGGCTCTCATTTTTCAGCGTTCCCCAGAAGCTTTCCATCGGTGCGTTGTCGTAACAGTTACCTTTACGCGACATTGATGTTTTCAGACCAAACTGCTCCTGTATGACCCGGTAATCGTATGCGCAGTACTGTGAACCTCGATCAGAGTGGTGGATTAGCCCGGCAGGTGGGCGCTGGCTCCTGAGCGCCATAAACAGGGCTTTACCTGTCAGCTCTTTTGTCATGCGCTCTCCCATGGCGTAGCCGACAATTTCGCACGTATAAACATCTTTGATGCCAGCGAGGTACAACCATCCCTCCTGTGTGGCAACATACGTCAGGTCCGCCACCCAGACCTGATTTGGTGCTGTAGGAGCGAACGTCTGGTTCAGCAGATTTGGCGCAACTGGCAGATTGTGGTTCGAGTTCGTAGTCGCTCTGAACTTGCGTTTCTGCTTACAGCGTAGCCTTAGCTCCTTACGAAGACGTGCCAGTCGGTCACGACCAACGATGATGCCATTCTCTGCCAGCTCCGTCTGGAGCCGCCGGG
>NZ_SJWV01000537.1:0-629 GCF_004352695.1 Escherichia sp. KCJ4928 | reverse complement strand
CGGTTTAACTGTTTTTTTCATCCGCTTATAGGGTTGCCGCCGGTGTATGCCGCCGGGCTGGCGGCCACGCAGGGGCATCATATTCAGGAAAATTCGACGTCTTTTTTCAGAAATGGCGGCAGGCCGTCCGGGGTGATTGAGATCCCCGGCAGTATTACGGAAGAAAATGCGAAAAAACTGAAGAGCAACTGGGACAGCGGGTATACAGGCGAAAATGCGGGGAAAACGGCCATTCTGAGCAACGGGGCAAAATACAACCCCACGACGTTTTCACCGGTGGATGCGCAGACGGTGGAACAACTGAAGATGACCGCTGAAATTGTCTGTTCGGTGTTCCGTGTTCCGGCCTACAAGATTGGCGTGGGACAACCGCCTTCCAGTGACAATGTGGAGGCGCTGGAGCAGCAGTATTATTCCCAGTGCCTGCAGACGCTGATTGAGTCCATTGAACTGTTACTGGATGAGGCGCTGGAAACGGGGGAAAACGAGAGTACGGAATTTGATGTCACCACGCTGCTGAGAATGGACAGTGAGCGGCGCATGAAAACGCTGGGGGATGCGGTGAAAAATACGCTTCTCACGCCCAATGAGGCCCGTAAACGGGAGAACCTGCCGCCCCTGGCCGGCGG
>NZ_SJWV01000536.1:0-633 GCF_004352695.1 Escherichia sp. KCJ4928 | reverse complement strand
CCTTGTAAAAATATTCTTTACAAGCGTTCCTATATACAAACAAACTATATAAACCAGCCAAAACAGAATGACTGCAAAAGAAACACACACGGCCCCCATAAAAATAAATGTCATCGAATCCCATGGTTTCACCAGTACAACCGGAACCATAGCTGCCAGAACAATAAGAGCAGCATTACCCAACAGCGTCTCTCGAATAATATCCCTTATAATCTCCAGTTTTTCTTTATGCTGTTTAATTTTCATATGAACCTCATTGATTTCATCCCGAAAAGGAAAAGATTATATAACGAAATACTTTCAATCTCCTGACTCCGTCTGCTCTGCAGCATAATGCCAGACCAGCGGCATGCTAAATCACGTCCTGTCCGAATCCTTTTCATTCACGCTTAAAACAGAGTTAAAAGCACTCTTGAAACACACTCGATCATAACGATCGAAATAACTCGTTTCCGTTCAGTAAACACGCTCTTTAGACTTAACATATGAACCGCACGGAGGTGAAATGAAACCCAACAGCACAGGCATTGCTGCCCGCATGATGCTCTCCATTGACAGGGCCCGGATTAGCGAAGCTCTGCTCAATAACCGCCAGTTGCAGTCCACTCCCCTGCAGATCCGTTATCCGCAGGG
>NZ_SJWV01000535.1:0-634 GCF_004352695.1 Escherichia sp. KCJ4928 | reverse complement strand
GTTTCCAGGCCGCCATAAAGCGGTCAATACGGTGCCAGCCGTAGAAGCTGACCATCAGCGCGTCTTTTTTGAGTACGCGGTACATTTCATTACAGGCCGGTTGCAGCCATTCATCGGTTTTATCGCCAGCGATGGTGCGCCCGGAACGGTCACGGAAACCGACGAGGTACGGCGGGTCGGTGAGGATGAAATCAATGGCGTTATCAGGAATACGGGCCATAACATCGATGCAGTTACCGAGGACAAAACGGGACATACAAAACTCCTTCTCTTACAGTGGGCACCGGGAGGGCACCCCTGTGGTGCCCGTTCCCCGCTGCCTGTGGGCTGTTCACCGCGTCCGGTAACGGGTCAGGCCGACCGTGGAATACCGCAGCCGTCGTCTGTTTGACGGCAAGGCTATGCCGCGAAAGCGGCTTGAAGGGCGTTCATCAGAAAAGGGCGACAGGCTGGCGTACACTGTCACCGACGCCAGCCGGGAGCGGTAAAAGCGCCCGTCCCGTGCCCGCCGGACGCGGGACACTGACCACAGGCAGCGTTTATGCCGCGCCGCGTCAGCCGGCGCAGTAAAAAGAGGAGCACGGCGACATCCTTTACCGGAAAAGAAACGGGCGGTTGCCCGCCCGTCTCCGTC
>NZ_SJWV01000534.1:0-637 GCF_004352695.1 Escherichia sp. KCJ4928 | reverse complement strand
AAATATAACGACATCATTCCGGCGGACCATTGTCTGCATGATGTGCAGGACATGAGCCGTCTTAACCATCCGAAAGCGGACCTGTCAAAGGGGCAGTACGGAACCGTGGGGCAGGGGCTGCATATCGCCAAAAAACTGCTGCCGTTTATACCGGCGAATGCGGGTATTCTGCTGGTTCCGTGCTGTCGTGGTGGTTCAGCGTTCACCACCGGAGCTGATGGCACATACAGTGACGCTGGCGGTGCCTCGGAGAATTCAGCGCGCTGGGGTGTGGACAAGCCGCTGTATAAGGACCTTATCGGTCGAACAAAAGCAGCACTGAAGAAGAACCCGAAAAATGTGCTGTTTACCGTGGTGTGGATGCAGGGGGAATTTGATTTTGGCGGTACGCCGGTAAATCACGCCGCACAGTTTGGCGCGCTGGTTGATAAATTCCGTGCAGACCTGGCGGATATGGCAGGCCAGTGCGTCGGTGGCTCTTCGGGTGGTGTTCCCTGGATATGTGGAGATACGACGTATTTCTGGAAGCAGAAGAACGAATCCACGTACCAGACGGTGTACGGCAGCTATAAAAACAAAACGGAAAAGAATATCCATTTCGTACCGTTCATGACGGATGAGAACGGGGTGAATGTGC
>NZ_SJWV01000533.1:0-645 GCF_004352695.1 Escherichia sp. KCJ4928 | reverse complement strand
GCAGAACTTCAGCGTTCCGGCATCTTCACGGGGTGTGAACACCGGATTCGGGTTCTTTACCTGACGGTATGTGCTTTCAGTAAATGAGGTCTGGTTCAGGGCCGCCACAAGCTGTCGCTTATGGCGGGAACAGATTGCCGTGCGTTAATGCACTGCAAAGGGTTGAATCTCTGACACGGTTTCATATATACTTATCCCGTATTCGTGAGGCCCCCACTATCTTTCTTGAGCCCGCCAAAGTTCGACGAAAGATAGTGGGGGTTTTCCTTTATGGTCTTCTGAAACTTTTTCAGCCTTCCGGCCCCGGCCAACCGCCGTCGTTTCTGCCATACATCCTGAATGCCTTATGGCGCATCCTGCCGTTTTCTGACTTCCCGGATCCTGACGATCCCAAAAGCCACTGCATAACGATCCGCAATATACCCCTTTTCCACCGCTTTGAAAAGCCGACACGATTTCTCTGATTTACCAGGCCTCTCATTAACTACCTAAAAAACGTCGTTTTTTTGAACTATGTCAAAAAAATAGACAATTCCACAAACGATCTTTTATGCTGTGTTTTTCATCATTTTTAGTAGAAGAGATCGCCTAAAATTTTTAAACGATCTAATCCTCCAGACACCGCACACAAATCAGCATAATATG
>NZ_SJWV01000532.1:0-652 GCF_004352695.1 Escherichia sp. KCJ4928 | reverse complement strand
ATCCCGACCAGTCTCCCTCTTCAAGTTCCTTATCAAGAATAATCCGGCGAATAATTCCAGGAAAAAGAACACTTTGTACAAGTGCGATACCTTGTGGGCTGTAATCCCCCCATCCCGGAGGCATGGATGGAGCGAGACCTGATGAGCCTCCGGGTTTCACATCACCGCCCGGAATTCGTCCTGTTGACGGCCACACAACCATTGTGTCCCCGTAATCAATACCTTCTGTCGGTACACTACCTTCATTATCACTCATAGAAAACCTCTTTGACTTTAAAAACAATCAATTAAAATTAAATACTGTACATATAAACACTGGTTTTATGTACAGATCAAAAATTACGCCGCTGTGTTTTCTCTGTCAAGACTGTGGATTTCAATTTTTGTGAAAACGATCAAAAAACAGGCATTCACACCACGTGCTATTCTCGCCTGATACCACAAAAAACTGCACAAGCATTACTGGTCAGGACGGCAGGAAGAATGCCCGCCGGCCAGCAGACTCACCGGCTGGTTCCGCTCTCGGACTCCTGGTACGTCAGCCAGCTGCAGACGATAGTGGCCACACTGAAAATCCCCATGGAACGGCGTAATAAACGAACAGGCAGGACAGAGAAAGCGCGGATCTGGGAAGTGACGGACAGAACGGTCA
>NZ_SJWV01000531.1:0-654 GCF_004352695.1 Escherichia sp. KCJ4928 | reverse complement strand
CACAGCCATTGCAACAGTCACTGAAAGACCTTGAGCGGGCTTACAAAAACTTCTTCCGGAAGCGGGCTGCTTTTCCCCGATTCAAAAAGCGGGGACAGAATGATGCATTCCGCTACCCGCAGGGCGTAAAGCTCGATCAGGAAAACAGCCGTATTTTTCTGCCGAAACTGGGCTGGATGCGCTACCGGAATAGCCGTCAGGTCACGGGTGTTGTGAAAAATGTCACGGTCAGCCAGTCCTGCGGTAAGTGGTACATCAGTATTCAGACAGAAAGTGAAGTATCAACTCCGGTTCACCCTTCAGCATCAATGATCGGGCTGGATGCTGGCGTGGCTAAACTCGCCACGCTGTCAGATGGCACAGTCTTTGGGCCTGTAAACAGTTTTCAGAAAAACCAGAAGACGCTGGCGAGACTTCAGCGACAGTTAAGCCGCAAGGTCAAATTCAGCAATAACTGGCAGAAGCAGAAACGCAAAATACAGCGACTGCATTCCCGTATCGCAAATATCCGCAGGGACTACCTTCATAAAGTCACAACGACCGTCAGCAAAAACCACGCAATGATAGTCATTGAGGATTTGAAGGTCAGCAACATGTCAAAGTCAGCAGCGGGTACGGTCAGCCAGCCGGGGCGCAATGTCCGGGCAAAATCAG
>NZ_SJWV01000530.1:0-659 GCF_004352695.1 Escherichia sp. KCJ4928 | reverse complement strand
CACCTGCTGATGGAAAACCTCGCCATGGTCAATCCGAATCTCGGTTATTCGGTGGATGAGGCTTTTCTGTACCGGGAGTACCGTAAAGCCCGGGAGGCTGGTGAGGAAGCATTTCGTGGCTTCATGTCAAAACATGCCAATGTGGAAATTGGTCTTGCCCTGCGTTCTGACCGCTGGACGGGGGCGGATTTCTGGGAGCAGCAGGGCAGGCGCGTCAGCCTGGACGATATCCTGCAGCGCGCTGATGTGGTGACGGTGGGGATTGACGGCGGGGGCCTGGATGATCTGCTGGGAATGTACGTGATTGGCCGTGACAGGGAAACCCGCGAATGGCTGGGCTGGGGCCATGCCTGGGCGCATGAAACCGCGGTGGTCAGACGGAAGAGTGAGGCATCCCGGTTTCAGGATTTTGTGGCCTGTGGAGACATGACGATTGTCCGTCGGGTCGGGGATGACACGGCGGAAGTGGCGGAGTATGTGCGTCGTATTCATGAGGCTGAGTTACTGGAGCATATCGGTATTGACCCGTCAGGTGTGGGGCAGATTCTGGATTCACTGGCGGAAGCCGGGATCCCCGACGGAATTGTTGTGGGGATAAGCCAGGGCTGGAAGCTGGGCGGGGCCATAAAAACCACCGAGCGCAAACTGGCTGAGGGAGT
>NZ_SJWV01000052.1:0-25477 GCF_004352695.1 Escherichia sp. KCJ4928 | reverse complement strand
CCCTTAACTTGCCCTCATTCCCAAACCTCAATCGCGCGCGTATAGTAGCAGCGTTTAAAAGCTCTAACTTTTGTTGCATTACCGGGATGTAAAGTGAATACAACGCTGTTTCGATGGCCGGTTCGCGTCTACTATGAAGATACCGATGCCGGTGGTGTGGTGTACCACGCCAGTTACGTCGCTTTTTATGAAAGAGCACGCACAGAGATGCTGCGTCATCATCACTTCAGTCAGCAGGCGCTGATGGCTGAACGCGTTGCCTTTGTGGTACGTAAAATGACGGTGGAATATTACGCACCTGCGCGGCTCGACGATATGCTCGAAATACAGACTGAAATAACATCAATGCGTGGCACCTCTTTGGTTTTCACGCAACGTATTGTCAACGCCGAGAATACTTTGCTGAATGAAGCAGAGGTTCTGGTTGTTTGCGTTGACCCACTCAAAATGAAGCCTCGTGCGCTTCCCAAGTCTATTGTCGCGGAGTTTAAGCAGTGACTGACATGAATATCCTTGATTTGTTCCTGAAGGCTAGCCTTCTGGTTAAACTTATCATGTTGATTTTGATTGGTTTTTCAATCGCATCCTGGGCCATTATTATCCAGCGGACCCGTATTCTTAACGCAGCGGCGCGCGAAGCCGAAGCGTTTGAAGATAAATTCTGGTCTGGAATCGAACTCTCTCGCCTCTATCAAGAGAGTCAGGGGAAACGGGATAATCTGACTGGTTCGGAACAAATATTTTACAGCGGGTTCAAAGAGTTTGTGCGCCTGCATCGTGCCAATAGCCATGCGCCGGAAGCCGTAGTGGAAGGGGCGTCGCGTGCTATGCGTATCTCCATGAACCGTGAACTTGAAAATCTGGAAACGCACATTCCGTTCCTCGGTACGGTTGGCTCCATCAGCCCGTATATTGGTCTGTTTGGTACGGTCTGGGGGATCATGCACGCCTTTATCGCCCTCGGGGCGGTAAAACAAGCAACACTGCAAATGGTTGCGCCCGGTATCGCAGAAGCGTTGATTGCGACTGCAATTGGTCTGTTTGCCGCTATCCCGGCAGTTATGGCCTACAACCGCCTCAACCAGCGCGTAAACAAACTGGAACTGAATTACGACAACTTTATGGAAGAGTTTACCGCGATTCTGCACCGCCAGGCGTTTACCGTTAGCGAGAGCAATAAGGGGTAAGTCATGGCCAGAGCGCGTGGACGAGGTCGTCGCGAACTTAAGTCCGAAATCAACATTGTACCGTTGCTGGACGTACTGCTGGTGCTGTTGCTGATCTTCATGGCGACAGCGCCCATCATCACCCAGAGCGTGGAGGTCGATCTGCCAGACGCTACTGAATCACAGGCGGTGAGCAGTAACGATAATCCGCCAGTGATTGTTGAAGTGTCTGGTATTGGTCAGTACACCGTGGTGGTTGAGAAAGATCGCCTGGAGCGTTTACCACCAGAGCAGGTGGTGGCGGAAGTGTCCAGCCGTTTCAAGGCCAACCCGAAAACGGTCTTTCTGATCGGTGGCGCAAAAGATGTGCCTTACGATGAAATAATTAAAGCACTGAACTTGTTACATAGTGCGGGTGTGAAATCGGTTGGTTTAATGACGCAGCCTATCTAAACATCTGCGTTTCCCTTGCTTGAAAGAGAGCGGGTAACAGGCGAACAGTTTTTGGAAACCGAGAGTGTCAAAGGCAACCGAACAAAACGACAAGCTCAAGCGGGCGATAATTATTTCAGCAGTGCTGCATGTCATCTTATTTGCGGCGCTGATCTGGAGTTCGTTCGATGAGAATATAGAAGCTTCAGCCGGAGGCGGCGGTGGTTCGTCCATCGACGCTGTCATGGTTGATTCAGGTGCGGTAGTTGAGCAGTACAAACGCATGCAAAGCCAGGAATCAAGCGCGAAGCGTTCTGATGAACAGCGCAAGATGAAGGAACAGCAGGCTGCTGAAGAACTGCGTGAGAAACAAGCGGCTGAACAGGAACGCCTGAAGCAACTTGAGAAAGAGCGGTTAGCGGCTCAGGAGCAGAAAAAGCAGGCTGAAGAAGCCGCAAAACAGGCCGAGTTAAAGCAGAAGCAAGCTGAAGAGGCGGCAGCGAAAGCGGCGGCAGATGCTAAAGCGAAGGCCGAAGCAGATGCTAAAGCTGCGGAAGAAGCAGCGAAGAAAGCGGCTGCAGACGCAAAGAAAAAAGCAGAAGCAGAAGCCGCCAAAGCCGCAGCCGAAGCGCAGAAAAAAGCCGAGGCAGCCGCTGCGGCACTGAAGAAGAAAGCGGAAGCGGCAGAAGCAGCTGCAGCTGAAGCAAGAAAGAAAGCGGCAACTGAAGCTGCTGAAAAAGCCAAAGCAGAAGCTGAGAAGAAAGCGGCTGCTGAAAAGGCTGCAGCTGATAAGAAAGCGGCAGCAGAGAAAGCTGCAGCCGACAAAAAAGCAGCAGAAAAAGCGGCAGCGGCAAAAGCTGCAGCTGAAAAAGCCGCTGCAGCAAAAGCGGCCGCAGAGGCAGATGATATTTTCGGTGAGCTAAGCTCTGGTAAGAATGCACCGAAAACGGGGGGAGGGGCGAAAGGGAACAATGCTTCGCCTGCCGGGAGTGGTAATACTAAAAACAATGGCGCATCAGGGGCCGATATCAATAACTATGCCGGGCAGATTAAATCTGCTATCGAAAGTAAGTTCTATGACGCATCGTCCTATGCAGGCAAAACCTGTACGCTGCGCATAAAACTGGCACCCGATGGTATGTTACTGGATATCAAACCTGAAGGTGGCGATCCCGCACTTTGTCAGGCTGCGTTGGCAGCAGCTAAACTTGCGAAGATCCCGAAACCACCAAGCCAGGCAGTATATGAAGTGTTCAAAAACGCGCCATTGGACTTCAAACCGTAATCGCGATGTTGACTGTTCGGACGGTCAACATCAGGCACCGGTTGCCACGGGGTTCTGGTAGTTTTGTGTATTTTAGTTTGTTAACATTCTGCTAAATTATCGTGGGCCATCGGTCCAGATAAGGGAGATATGATGAAGCAGGCATTACGAGTAGCATTTGGTTTTCTCATACTGTGGGCATCAGTTCTGCATGCTGAAGTCCGCATTGTGATCGACAGCGGTGTAGATTCCGGTCGTCCTATTGGTGTTGTTCCTTTCCAGTGGGCGGGGCCTGGTGCGGCACCTGAAGATATTGGCGGCATCGTTGCTGCTGACTTGCGTAACAGCGGTAAATTTAATCCGTTAGATCGCGCTCGTCTGCCACAGCAGCCGGGTAGTGCGCAGGAAGTACAACCAGCTGCATGGTCCGCACTGGGCATTGACGCTGTAGTTGTCGGTCAGGTCACTCCGAATCCGGATGGTTCTTACAATGTTGCTTATCAACTTGTTGACACTGGCGGCGCACCGGGTACTGTACTTGCTCAGAACTCGTACAAAGTGAACAAGCAGTGGCTGCGTTATGCTGGTCATACCGCCAGTGATGAAGTGTTTGAAAAACTGACCGGCATTAAAGGTGCGTTCCGTACCCGTATTGCCTACGTTGTTCAGACCAACGGCGGTCAGTTCCCGTATGAACTGCGCGTATCTGACTATGACGGTTACAACCAGTTTGTCGTTCACCGTTCACCGCAGCCGCTGATGTCTCCGGCGTGGTCACCAGACGGTTCTAAACTGGCTTATGTGACCTTCGAAAGCGGTCGTTCCGCGCTGGTTATTCAGACGCTGGCAAATGGCTCTGTACGTCAGGTGGCTTCATTCCCGCGTCACAACGGTGCACCTGCATTCTCGCCAGACGGCAGCAAACTGGCATTCGCCTTGTCGAAAACCGGTAGTCTGAACCTGTACGTAATGGATTTGGCTTCTGGTCAGATCCGCCAGGTGACTGATGGTCGCAGTAACAATACCGAACCGACCTGGTTCCCGGATAGCCAGAACCTGGCATTTACTTCTGACCAGGCCGGTCGTCCGCAGGTTTATAAAGTGAATATCAACGGCGGTGCGCCACAACGTATTACCTGGGAAGGTTCGCAGAACCAGGATGCGGATGTCAGCAGCGACGGTAAATTTATGGTAATGGTCAGCTCCAATGGTGGGCAGCAGCACATTGCCAAACAAGATCTGGCAACGGGAGGCGTACAAGTTCTGTCGTCCACGTTCCTGGATGAAACGCCAAGTCTGGCACCTAACGGCACTATGGTAATCTACAGCTCTTCTCAGGGGATGGGATCCGTGCTGAATTTGGTTTCTACAGATGGGCGTTTCAAAGCGCGTCTTCCGGCAACTGATGGACAGGTCAAATTCCCTGCCTGGTCGCCGTATCTGTGATAATAATTAATTGAATAGTAAAGGAATCATTGAAATGCAACTGAACAAAGTGCTGAAAGGGCTGATGATTGCTCTGCCTGTTATGGCAATTGCGGCATGTTCTTCCAACAAGAACGCCAGCAATGACGGCAGCGAAGGCATGCTGGGTGCCGGCACTGGTATGGATGCGAACGGCGGCAACGGCAACATGTCTTCCGAAGAGCAGGCTCGTCTGCAAATGCAACAGCTGCAGCAGAACAACATCGTTTACTTCGATCTGGACAAGTACGATATCCGTTCTGACTTCGCTCAAATGCTGGATGCACATGCAAACTTCCTGCGTAGCAACCCGTCTTACAAAGTCACCGTAGAAGGTCACGCGGACGAACGTGGTACTCCGGAATACAACATCTCCCTGGGTGAACGTCGTGCGAACGCCGTTAAGATGTACCTGCAGGGTAAAGGCGTTTCTGCAGACCAGATCTCCATCGTTTCTTACGGTAAAGAAAAACCTGCAGTACTGGGTCATGACGAAGCGGCATACTCCAAAAACCGTCGTGCGGTACTGGTTTACTAAGAGAATTGCATGAGCAGTAACTTCAGACATCAACTATTGAGTCTGTCGTTACTGGTTGGTATAGCGGCCCCCTGGGCCGCTTTTGCTCAGGCACCAATCAGTAGTGTCGGCTCAGGCTCGGTCGAAGACCGCGTCACTCAACTTGAGCGTATTTCTAATGCTCACAGCCAGCTTTTAACCCAACTCCAGCAACAACTTTCTGATAATCAATCCGATATTGATTCCCTGCGTGGTCAGATTCAGGAAAATCAGTATCAACTGAATCAGGTCGTGGAGCGGCAAAAGCAGATCCTGTTGCAGATCGACAGCCTCAGCAGCGGTGGTGCAGCGGCGCAATCAACCAGCAGCGATCAAAGCGGTGCGGCGGCATCAACGACGCCGACAGCTGATGCTGGTACTGCGAATGCTGGCGCGCCGGTGAAAAGCGGCGATGCAAACACGGATTACAATGCAGCTATTGCGCTGGTGCAGGATAAATCCCGCCAGGATGACGCAATGGTGGCATTTCAGAATTTCATCAAAAATTACCCTGATTCAACTTACCTGCCAAACGCCAATTATTGGCTGGGTCAGTTAAACTACAACAAGGGTAAAAAAGATGATGCGGCGTACTATTTTGCTTCGGTAGTGAAAAACTATCCGAAGTCACCAAAGGCTGCTGATGCGATGTTTAAAGTCGGCGTCATCATGCAGGACAAAGGTGACACCGCAAAAGCGAAAGCCGTATACCAGCAGGTTATCAGTAAATACCCTGGTACTGATGGCGCTAAACAGGCACAAAAACGTCTGAACGCGATGTAATGCATAACACACGACCAGAAGTCGCATTATTTCTGGTCGTGTCGTGCGAATCATAAGCAGTTGAGTGATCTGCATCGAAATTTTTGTTGCGCTCAAGTCTGAAATCAGTAATATATGCCGCCGTTGCCACGGGATATCAAACAAACCGAAAGCAACGAAAAAGTGGGTCGTTAGCTCAGTTGGTAGAGCAGTTGACTTTTAATCAATTGGTCGCAGGTTCGAATCCTGCACGACCCACCACTAATTACGGTGGGTTCGGTGGAAGTAGTTTGTAGTATCCAGCGCAGTATCGGGTGATTAGCTCAGCTGGGAGAGCACCTCCCTTACAAGGAGGGGGTCGGCGGTTCGATCCCGTCATCACCCACCACTCGGGTCGTTAGCTCAGTTGGTAGAGCAGTTGACTTTTAATCAATTGGTCGCAGGTTCGAATCCTGCACGACCCACCAATTTTAACATCAAACTCAGATGTTAAGCGTGAAGGATAACGTTGCGCCAGCAACGGCCCGTAGGGCAAGCGAAGCGAGTCATCCTGCACGACACACCAATCTTAAAGATTGGCCCCGAGTAGAAATCTTTCAGGTAACACCCGTATGGGTCGTTAGCTCAGTTGGTAGAGCAGTTGACTTTTAATCAATTGGTCGCAGGTTCGAATCCTGCACGACCCACCATCCTGAATGATTAAAGCAGCATAATCCCGCAAGGGGTCGTTAGCTCAGTTGGTAGAGCAGTTGACTTTTAATCAATTGGTCGCAGGTTCGAATCCTGCACGACCCACCAATGTAAAAAAGCGCCCTAAAGGCGCTTTTTTGCTATCTGCGATACTCAAAGATTCGAACCTGCAGCAGGTTTGAGTTGAGCGCAGCGAAACAACGGAGCCGCTCGCGGCGACGGCCCGAAGGGCGAGCGAAGCGAGTCATCCTGCACGACCCACCAATGTAAAAAAGCGCCCTAAAGGCGCTTTTTTGCTATTCAGGCATCCTCAATTTCACTTTGTAAACCTGATGACATCGTCAGAGCTTACTGTGCAAGCAACTCTACGTCGGTGGAATTAGGCGTAATTCGAGTGACTTTTCCCCACCATTCGACTATCTTGTTTAGCATATAAAACAAATTACACCGATAACAGCGAATATTACGCTAATGTCGGTTTTAACGTTAAGCCTGTAAAACGAGATGGTAAGATGAGCGTAATGTTTGATCCAGACACGGCGATTTATCCTTTCCCCCCGAAGCCGACGCCGTTAAGCATTGATGAAAAAGCGTATTACCGCGAGAAGATAAAACGTCTGCTAAAAGAACGTAATGCGGTGATGGTTGCCCACTACTATACCGATCCCGAAATTCAACAACTGGCAGAAGAAACCGGTGGCTGTATTTCTGATTCTCTGGAAATGGCGCGCTTCGGTGCAAAGCATCCCGCTTCTACTTTGTTAGTCGCTGGGGTGAGATTTATGGGAGAAACCGCCAAAATTCTCAGTCCGGAAAAAACAATTCTGATGCCGACACTTCAGGCTGAATGTTCACTGGATCTCGGCTGCCCTGTTGAAGAATTTAACGCATTTTGCGATGCCCATCCCGATCGTACTGTCGTCGTCTACGCCAACACTTCTGCTGCGGTAAAAGCGCGCGCAGATTGGGTGGTAACTTCAAGCATTGCCGTCGAACTTATTGATCATCTTGATAGTTTGGGTGAAAAAATCATCTGGGCACCCGACAAACATCTGGGGCGTTACGTGCAAAAACAGACGGGTGGAGACATTCTATGCTGGCAGGGTGCCTGTATTGTGCATGATGAATTTAAGACTCAGGCGTTAACCCGCTTGCAAGAAGAATACCCGGATGCTGCCATACTGGTGCATCCAGAATCACCACAAGCTATTGTCGATATGGCGGATGCGGTCGGTTCCACCAGTCAACTGATCGCTGCTGCGAAAACATTGCCACATCAGCGGCTTATCGTGGCAACCGATCGGGGCATTTTCTACAAAATGCAGCAGGCAGTGCCAGATAAAGAGTTACTGGAAGCACCAACCGCAGGTGAGGGTGCAACCTGCCGCAGCTGCGCGCATTGTCCGTGGATGGCCATGAATGGCCTTCAGTCCATCGCAGAGGCATTAGAACAGGAAGGAAGCAATCACGAGGTTCATGTTGATGAAAGGCTGCGAGAGAGGGCGCTGGTGCCGCTCAATCGTATGCTGGATTTTGCGGCTACACTACGTGGATAACGAATAATAAGGCGTAACGTTACGCTTTGGGGGAAAGATGGATTTTTTTAGTGTGCAGAATATCCTGGTACATATACCAATAGGGGCAGGCGGTTATGATCTCTCATGGATCGAAGCGGTAGGCACGATCGCCGGGTTGCTGTGTATTGGCCTTGCCAGTCTGGAGAAGATCAGCAACTACTTCTTTGGCCTGATCAACGTCACCTTGTTTGGCATTATTTTCTTTCAGATTCAGCTGTATGCCAGCCTGCTATTACAGGTGTTTTTCTTTGCCGCGAATATTTACGGTTGGTATGCGTGGTCGCGACAAACCAGTCAGAACGAGGCGGAGTTGAAAATTCGCTGGTTGCCATTGCCGAAGGCACTCAGCTGGTTGGCGGTTTGCGTTGTTTCGATTGGTCTGATGACGGTATTTATCAATCCGGTGTTTGCATTTTTGACCCGCGTGGCAGTCATGATCATGCAAGCATTAGGATTACAGGTTGTGATGCCTGAACTGCAACCGGACGCTTTCCCGTTCTGGGATTCATGCATGATGGTGTTATCTATCGTGGCAATGATTCTGATGACGCGTAAGTATGTGGAAAACTGGCTGTTGTGGGTGATTATTAACGTGATTAGCGTCGTTATTTTTGCACTTCAGGGCGTTTACGCCATGTCTCTGGAGTACATCATCCTGACCTTTATTGCGCTCAACGGCAGCCGGATGTGGATCAACAGCGCACGTGAAAGAGGCTCACGCGCGCTGTCCCATTAATGGTGATGATGTGAATGGCCAGACACCCCTTCATTCAGGTGGCAGTCTGGCCCATGACAAGGTTGATATTCCATCTGAATGGTGGCGTGCTCAATCTGATAGTGATCCATCAGGTAGTGTTGGATCTGATCCAACAAGGCATCGTGATCGTGTGGCGGGATCACCTGCACATGCAACGTCATCACCGGCTTCTCGCCTACCATCCATACATGTACATGGTGCACATTGCGGACTTCCGGGATTTCCCGGCACATACGACGCTTCAGTTCAGCGATATCCAGCGATACCGGTGCACCTTCAAGTAATTCATTCACGCTATCTTTCAACAGTCGCCACGCGCTACGCAGAACCAGAAGCGACACCAGTATCGAGAGAATGGGGTCAGCAGGTGTCCAGCCAGTCCAGATAATAATCAACGCGGCAATAATAGCCCCAACCGAACCCAGCAGGTCCCCGAGCACATGCAGTGCCGCTGCTCGTACGTTGAGGTTTTTCTCTTCGCTGCCGTGATGAAGTAACCAGAAAGAAAGTATATTTGCCAGCAACCCAGCCACGGCAATTGCCATCATCATGCCGCCCTCGACCGGACGCGGCGTGCGGAAGCGTTCTATCGCCTCCCAGACAATCAAAATGGTAATTACCACGAGGGCTATGGCATTCACAAACGCCGCGAGCGTGGTCAGTCTTAGCCAACCGAAAGTGTGGCGAATGGTGGGAGGACGACGTGAAAATTGCACGGCGAGTAGGGCGAAAAGCAGGGCGGCAGTATCGGTCAACATATGACCCGCATCGGCCAGCAATGCCAGAGAACCAGAAAGAAAACCACCAACGACTTCTACCAGCATAAACCCGGCAGTCACGCCGAAAGCATACAACAAGCGACGAGCATTATTATCTTCTGGCAGGTGTGAGGACGTGTGTGAGTGTGAGTGCGCCATGACGAGTCATCCCTTAATTATTCTCACTTAACTTTATGACATCATACTGCTTTTAGAAGTGAAAAATTAAAAGGGAGAGACTCCGCTCTCCCATTATTGGCTATTTTGCAGGGTTACTGCGTGGTACCGTCGGTTTTGGTATCGACATCATTATTGATGCCATCACCGGTTTGTACCTTTTTATTGATATCCGGACAGCGACCATCTTTGCACATGGTGTTCTTGTGCTCTTCATCTTTGGTCATTCCGTCATTGTTCATTGAAGAACCATCCGAATGCAGCATTGTGCCACCAGAACCGGTATTTACCCCGTTATTGTCGACGTTATTTGGCGCGACATTTTCACGGGCGTCAGGGGCTACCTGGCCCGCATCAGCTGCGGCGTTTGCCTGGCCGTTATTAGTTTGCGCTCCGCTATCAGCAGCCAGTGCGGCACCGCTGGCAAGGCTTAGAGTGGCAGTCAGAAATAATGTGGCCAGTTTTGTCATTTTCATAGGATGCTCCTGTTATGGTCGTTATGTCGGATAACCTCTTCCAACAGTGCATTTGCAGGTGAATATAAGGCATTGGTTTAAGATTTCAGCCAGGTTATGAAACGCAGCAGAGAATCTTGAAATAATTAACAAACAAAGGAGTTACAGTTAGAAATTGTAGGAGAGATCTCGTTTTTCGCGACAATCTGGCGTTTTTCTTGCTAATTCCAGGATTAATCCGTTCATAGTGTAAAACCCCGTTTACACATTCTGACGGAAGATATAGATTGGAAGTATTGCATTCACTAAGATAAGTATGGCAACACTGGAACAGACATGAATTATCAGAACGACGATTTACGCATCAAAGAAATCAAAGAGTTACTTCCTCCTGTCGCATTGCTGGAAAAATTCCCCGCTACTGAAAATGCCGCGAATACGGTTGCCCATGCCCGAAAAGCGATCCATAAGATCCTGAAAGGTAATGATGATCGCCTGTTGGTTGTGATTGGCCCATGCTCAATTCATGATCCTGTCGCGGCAAAAGAGTATGCCACTCGCTTGCTGGCGCTGCGTGAAGAGCTGAAAGATGAGCTGGAAATCGTAATGCGCGTCTATTTTGAAAAGCCGCGTACCACGGTGGGCTGGAAAGGGCTGATTAACGATCCGCATATGGATAATAGCTTCCAGATCAACGACGGTCTGCGTATAGCCCGTAAATTGCTGCTTGATATTAACGACAGCGGTCTGCCAGCGGCAGGTGAGTTTCTCGATATGATCACCCCACAATATCTCGCTGACCTGATGAGCTGGGGCGCAATTGGCGCACGTACCACCGAATCGCAGGTGCACCGCGAACTGGCATCAGGGCTTTCTTGTCCGGTCGGCTTCAAAAATGGCACCGACGGTACGATTAAAGTGGCTATCGATGCCATTAATGCCGCCGGTGCGCCGCACTGCTTCCTGTCCGTAACGAAATGGGGGCATTCGGCGATTGTGAATACCAGCGGTAACGGCGATTGCCATATCATTCTGCGCGGCGGTAAAGAGCCTAACTACAGCGCGAAGCACGTTGCTGAAGTGAAAGAAGGGCTGAACAAAGCAGGCCTGCCAGCACAGGTGATGATCGATTTCAGCCATGCTAACTCGTCCAAACAATTCAAAAAGCAGATGGATGTTTGTGCTGACGTTTGCCAGCAGATTGCCGGTGGCGAAAAGGCCATTATTGGCGTGATGGTGGAAAGCCATCTGGTGGAAGGCAATCAGAGCCTCGAGAGCGGGGAGCCGCTGGCCTACGGTAAGAGCATCACCGATGCCTGCATCGGCTGGGAAGATACCGATGCTCTGTTACGTCAACTGGCGAATGCAGTAAAAGCGCGTCGCGGGTAAGGTTTAATTGTCGGATGCGCCGTCAGAGTGGCGTATCCGATGAATCACCACAGGCCTGATAAGTCGCGCAGCGTCGCATCAGGCAATGTGCTCCATTGTTAGCAACAAAAAAGCCGACTCACTTGCAGTCGGCTTTCTCATTTTAAACGAATGACGTTTACTTCGCTTTACCCTGGTTTGCAACCGCCGCTGCTTTCGCTGCGATCTCGTCAGCATTACCCAGATAATAGCGTTTCAGCGGTTTGAAATTCTCGTCGAACTCATACACCAGCGGCACGCCAGTCGGGATATTAAGCTCAAGAATCTCTTCTTCGCTCATGTTATCAAGATATTTCACCAGCGCACGTAAAGAGTTACCGTGTGCAGCGATGATCACGCGCTCACCGCTCTTCATACGCGGCAGAATAGTTTCATTCCAGTAAGGGATCACGCGGTCAATGGTCAGCGCCAGGCTTTCCGTCAGCGGCAGTTCTTTTTCGCTCAGTTTCGCGTAACGCGGATCGTGACCCGGATAACGCTCATCATCTTTAGTCAGTTCCGGCGGAGTCACTGCAAAACCACGACGCCACTGTTTCACCTGCTCGTCGCCATACTTTTCAGCAGTTTCCGCTTTGTTCAGACCCTGCAACGCACCGTAGTGACGTTCGTTCAGTTTCCAGGATTTCTCAACGGGCAGCCATGCCTGATCCAGTTCGTCCAGCACATTCCACAGGGTATGGATAGCGCGTTTCAGCACAGAGGTGTAAGCAAAGTCAAAGCTGTAACCTTCCTCTTTCAGCAGCTTACCTGCTGCTTTTGCTTCGCTTACGCCTTTCTCAGACAGATCCACGTCGTACCAACCGGTGAAACGGTTTTCTTTGTTCCACTGACTTTCGCCATGACGAACCAGAACCAGCTTAGTTACAGCCATATACTTACTCCTCAAATCATTTTTTAATGATAATAATTCTCATTATATTGCCGTGACGAAGCAACAGCAATGCTTACGCATAACCATAGCGAAAATAGTGTCGCAGTGTAAGGTTGTTGTGAATATTGAGTTGCAAATATGTCGGTGTTTGCTGGTGATTTGAGCAATATAAGGATAAAGCCCTCATTACGAGGGCTTCAGGTGCTACTCAGCAATAAACTGATATTCCGTCAGGCTGGAATACTCTTCGCCAGGACGCAGGAAGCAGTCCGGTTGCGGCCATTCAGGGTGGTTTGGGCTGTCCGGCAGAAACTCGCTTTCCAGTGCCAGGCCTTGCCAGTCGGCGTAAGGTTCAGTTCCTCTTGATGGCGTGCCGCCGAGGAAGTTGCCGGAGTAGAATTGCAGAGCCGGAGCGGTGGTGTAGACCTTCAGCTGCAATTTTTCATCTGCTGACCAGACATGCGCCGCCACTTTCTTGCCATCGCCTTTGGCCTGTAACAAGAATGCGTGATCGTAACCTTTCACTTTGCGCTGATCGTCGTCGGCAAGAAACTCACTGGCGATGATTTTGGCGCTACGGAAATCAAAAGACGTTCCGGCGACAGATTTCAGACCGTCGTGCGGAATGCCGCCTTCATCAACCGGCAGATATTCGTCCGCCAGAATCTGCAACTTGTGATTGCGCACGTCAGACTGCTCGCCGTCAAGATTGAAATAGACGTGATTAGTCATATTCACCGGGCAAGGTTTATCAACTGTGGCGCGATAAGTAATAGAGATACGGTTATCGTCGGTCAGACGATATTGCACCGTCGCGCCGAGATTACCCGGGAAGCCCTGATCGCCATCATCTGAACTCAGGGCAAACAGCACCTGACGATCGTTCTGGTTCACAATCTGCCAGCGACGTTTGTCGAACCCTTCCGGGCCGCCGTGCAGCTGGTTAACGCCCTGACTTGGCGAAAGCGTCACGGTTTCACCGTCAAAGGTATAACGGCTATTGGCGATGCGGTTGGCATAACGACCAATAGAGGCCCCCAGAAACGCAGCCTGATCCTGATAGCATTCCGGGCTGGCACAGCCGAGCAGCGCCTCGCGGACGCTGCCATCGGAAAGCGGAATACGAGCTGAAAGTAAAGTCGCACCCCAGTCCATCAGCGTGACTACCATCCCTGCGTTGTTACGCAAAGTTAACAGTCGGTACGGCTGACCATCGGGTGCCAGTGCGGGAGTTTCGTTCAGCACTGTCCTGCTCCTTGTGATGGTTTACAAACGTAAAAAGTCTCTTTAATACCTGTTTTTGCTTCATATTGTTCAGCGACAGCTTGCTGTACGGCAGGCACCAGCTCTTCCGGGATCAGCGCGACGATACAGCCGCCAAATCCGCCGCCGGTCATGCGTACGCCACCTTTGTCGCCAATCACAGCTTTGACGATTTCTACCAGAGTGTCAATTTGCGGCACGGTGATTTCGAAATCATCGCGCATAGAGGCATGAGACTCCGCCATCAACTCGCCCATACGTTTCAGGTCGCCTTGCTCCAGCGCACTGGCAGCTTCAACGGTGCGGGCGTTTTCAGTCAGGATATGACGCACGCGTTTCGCCACGATTGGGTCCAGCTCATGTGCAACAGCGTTGAACTCTTCAATGGTGACATCGCGCAGAGCTGGCTGCTGGAAGAAACGCGCACCGGTTTCGCACTGTTCACGACGGGTGTTGTATTCGCTGCCAACCAGGGTACGTTTGAAGTTACTGTTGATGATGACGACAGCCACACCTTTCGGCATGGAAACTGCTTTGGTCCCCAGTGAGCGACAGTCAATCAGCAAGGCATGATCTTTCTTGCCGAGTGCGGAAATTAGCTGATCCATGATCCCGCAGTTACAGCCAACAAACTGGTTTTCTGCTTCCTGACCGTTAAGCGCGATTTGTGCGCCGTCCAGCGGCAGATGATAAAGCTGCTGCAATACGGTTCCGACCGCGACTTCCAGTGAAGCGGAAGAACTTAACCCGGCACCCTGCGGCACATTGCCGCTGATCACCATGTCCACGCCGCCGAAGCTGTTGTTACGCAGTTGCAGATGTTTCACCACGCCACGAACGTAGTTCGCCCATTGATAGTTTTCATGCGCGACAATGGGCGCATTGAGGGAAAACTCGTCGAGCTGATTTTCATAATCGGCTGCCATTACGCGAACTTTACGGTCATCGCGTGGCGCACAGCTGATCACGGTTTGATAATCAATCGCGCAGGGCAGAACGAAACCGTCGTTGTAGTCGGTGTGTTCACCAATCAAATTCACGCGGCCAGGCGCCTGAATGGTGTGAGTGGCAGGGTAGCCAAATGCGTTGGCAAACAGAGATTGTGTTTTTTCTTTCAGACTCATTTCTTACACTCCGGATTCGCGAAAATGGATATCGCTGACTGCGCGCAAACGCTCTGCTGCCTGTTCTGCGGTCAGGTCTCGCTGGGTCTCTGCCAGCATTTCATAACCAACCATAAATTTACGTACGGTGGCGGAGCGCAGCAGAGGCGGATAAAAGTGCGCGTGCAGCTGCCAGTGTTGATTCTCTTCGCCATTAAATGGTGCGCCGTGCCAGCCCATAGAGTAGGGGAAGGAGCACTGGAAGAGGTTGTCATAACGACTGGTCAGCTTTTTCAACGCCAGCGCCAAATCGCTGCGCTGGGCGTCGGTCAAATCGGTGATCCGCAAAACGTGGGCTTTGGGCAGCAGTAGCGTTTCGAACGGCCAGGCAGCCCAGTAAGGCACAACGGCTAACCAGTGTTCGGTTTCGACAACGGTACGGCTACCGTCTGCCAGCTCGCGCTGAACATAATCCACCAGCATTGGTGATTTCTGTTCGGCAAAATATTCTTTTTGCAGGCGGTCTTCGCGCTCAGCTTCGTTAGGCAGGAAGCTATTTGCCCAAATCTGTCCGTGCGGATGCGGGTTAGAGCAGCCCATCGCCGCACCTTTGTTTTCAAAGACCTGCACCCACGGGTACGTTTTTCCCAGCTCTGCGGTTTGCTCCTGCCAGGTTTTGACGATTTCCGTCAATGCCGCAACGCTCAGTTCTGGCAACGTTTTACTGTGATCCGGTGAAAAGCAGATCACCCGGCTGGTACCGCGCGCGCTCTGGCAACGCATCAAAGGATCGTTGCTTTCTGGCGCATCTGGCGTGTCAGACATCAAGGCCGCAAAGTCATTAGTGAAAACGTAAGTCCTGGTGTAATCGGGGTTTTTATCGCCTGTCACCCGCACATTACCTGCGCAGAGGAAGCAATCTGGATCGTGCGCAGGTAACACCTGTTTGGCTGGCGTTTCCTGCGCCCCCTGCCAGGGGCGCTTAGCGCGGTGCGGTGAAACCAGAATCCATTGCCCGGTGAGCGGGTTGTAGCGGCGATGTGGATGATCAACGGGATTAAATTGCGTCATGGTCGTTCCTTAATCGGGATATCCCTGTGGATGGCGTGACTGCCAGTGCCAGGTGTCCTGCGCCATTTCATCGAGTGTGCGCGTTACGCGCCAGTTCAGTTCACGGTCGGCTTTGCTGGCGTCCGCCCAGTAGGCCGGAAGGTCGCCCTCGCGACGCGGTGCAAAATGATAATTAACCGGTTTGCCGCAGGCTTTGCTGAAGGCATTAACCACGTCCAGCACGCTGTTGCCTACGCCAGCGCCGAGGTTGTAGATGTGTACGCCTGGCTTGTTCGCCAGTTTTTCCATCGCCACGACGTGACCGTCCGCCAGATCCATTACGTGGATGTAATCGCGTACGCCAGTACCATCTTCGGTCGGATAATCGTTACCAAAAATCGCCAGCGAGTCGCGACGGCCTACAGCAACCTGGGCGATGTATGGCATCAGGTTATTCGGAATGCCTTGCGGATCTTCGCCCATATCGCCCGACGGATGCGCGCCAACCGGGTTGAAGTAGCGCAGCAGGGCAATGCTCCAGTCCGGCTGGGCTTTTTGCAGATCGGTGAGGATCTGTTCCACCATCAGCTTGCTTTTGCCGTAAGGGCTTTGTGGTGTGCCGGTCGGGAAGCTTTCAACGTATGGAATTTTGGGCTGATCGCCATAAACGGTGGCGGAGGAGCTAAAAATAAAGTTTTTGACGTTAGCGGCGCGCATGGCGCTAATCAGGCGCAGAGTGCCGTTGACATTGTTGTCGTAATATTCCAGCGGTTTTTGTACCGATTCGCCGACGGCTTTCAGCCCGGCGAAGTGGATCACGGTGTCGATAGCGTGATCGTGCAGTATCTCGGTCATCAACGCTTCGTTACGAATATCGCCTTCAACAAACGTTGGATGTTTGCCGCCTAAACGCTCGATAACAGGCAGTACGCTGCGCTTACTGTTACAGAGGTTATCAAGAATGATGACATCATGACCGTTTTGCAGTAATTGCACACAGGTATGACTTCCAATGTAACCGCTACCACCGGTAACCAGAACTCTCATAATTCGCTCCATTAGGCTTATGGTATGAAATAACCATAGCATAACAAAGATGCGAAAAGTGTGACATGGAATAAATTAGTGGAATCGTTTACACAAGAATTTAGCCGTTTTTTATGCGCGATTAAGTGATTATAAAACAGAGGGTTTATGAATGATTGCGCTTTTTATCTGAAAAAAGAAGCGGTTTCATGCCTGCATGCGTCGAACCGTTGGCCGGAGAGGGCGCTTAGGCCGCCTCCGGCAAGGTCAGCACTACCGACTCAATATATTTTTGTCAGCACATAGCGATAGAGTCCACCGTCCGGCACGAACTCAAGGCGATGGGTAATACAGGCAGGCGCATCTTCAGCGTGGTGCGAAACAAACAACAATTGCGTTTCACCTTCGCTAATCAGCACATCAACAAAACGGCGGATAAGCTGGCGATTGAGCGGATCAAGCCCCTGTAGTGGTTCATCGAGAATAAGCAACGTCGGATGTTTCACCAGTGCGCGGACGATCAGCGCCAGACGCTGCTGTCCCCAGGAAAGACTATGGAACGGAGCGTCAGCCGTACGTTTATCAATGCCGAGAATATCCAGCCACTGCTGCACCAGTTTTTGCTGGCGATCCGAAACGGCCTGATAAATGCCAATCGAATCAAAATAGCCAGAAAGAATCACATTACGCACGGTAGTGCTGACCCGGTAATCCAGATGCAAACTACTGCTGACGTAACCGATATGCTTTTTGATATCCCAGATGGTTTCGCCGCTGCCGCGACGTCGGCCGAAAAGCGTCAAATCGTTGCTGTAACCTTGCGGATGATCGCCAGTAATCAGGCTTAATAACGTCGATTTTCCCGCACCATTTGGCCCGACAATTTGCCAGTGCTCGCCAGGATTCACCTGCCAGCTAAGGTTATTAAGAATGGGGCGATCGTTATAAGAAACCACGCCATTATTCAGCACAATGCGCGGTTCGTTGGTGGGTAAGGCGTGACGTGCTGAAGGTTCATCCGGCTCCGGCAGTTGCACACCTTCAAGCTGTTCGCTATGCGCCAGTTGCGCGACGAGTGCTTGCTGGAGCAGTTCCTCTTTAGCGCCCGTTTCCGCTAACGTACAATCCGCCAGCACGCCAGCAAACTGGACAAATTCCGGGATCTCATCGAAGCGATTGAGCACCAGTACCAGAGTAATACCGGACTGATGTAACGAGGCGAGTAGCTCAGCCAGCTGCTGACGTGAGGCAACGTCCAGGCCATCGAACGGCTCATCAAGAATCAACAAGTCAGGCTCCGACATCAGCGCCTGACACAGCAGGGTTTTTCGCGTCTCGCCAGTGGAAAGGTATTTAAAGCGTCGGTCGAGGAGGGCGGTAATACCGAACTGCTGCGCCAGTTGCATGCAACGCGGTGCATCCTTTACTTCATCCTGAATAATCTCAGCCGTAGTGCGTCCGGTGTCATCTTCGCCAGGGCCGAGCATATCGGTGTTATTCCGCTGCCATTCGTCGCTGACGAGCTTTTGCAATTGCTCGAAGGAGAGACGAGTGATATGGGAAAACTGGCTTTGCCGTTCACCTTTCAAAAGCGGAAGTTCCCCCACCAGCGCGCGGGCCAGCGCCGATTTCCCGCTTCCATTCGAACCGACAAACGCCCAACTATCACCCGCGTTTAACGTTAGCTGAGGCAATTGCAGCGTTTTTGTGTCGCTAAGACGAAACGTGCCTTGCAAAATTTGCAACGATGACATTTTATATCCCATTTTGTGCAGCGATTACTGACAGGGATACGTGTTTCATAACAAATTGTCAACACGCTTAGCACAGCGTGGCGATAATCACGCTGTCGGCATTAAAGTAGGCCGTGACATTCTGCCCTTGCTGAAGAGAAGTCGCTTCATTTACCGGCACTGTGGCGCACAGTGTTTGCCCGTCGGGTAGCGCCATTAATACTTCGCACTGCTCTGCGCCGCGCTCAATATGACTAATAATACCCGGTAATTGGTTGTCAGCGTTTTGCGCGACCGCCTCGTCCTGAGTAATACCTACCCACGGCGCTTTTAGCAATATCAACACTTCTTTGCCTTCATCCAGCCCCAGACGCGCGCCGCTTTGTGCGGTAATTGCGACTTTCAGGCGTGTTTTTCCGTCAGCCAGTAAGACATCAACATGCTGTTGAACGTCATCATGATCGCGGGCGGTGATGGTGCCGAACCACTGGTTACGGGCGCTGGTTTGCAGTGAAAAACGTGAGATCGCGGCCAGCAGGCTGTTCAGCGGCAGGGCGTCATCGTCACTTAACACATCAAAGGCTTTTTGCTGGATTTGCGCCAGTAAGTCATAGAGCTGAATCAGTCGCTGACCATAGCGGGTCAGTACTGCGCCGCCGCCACCTTTACCGCCTGTTGCGCGCTCGACCAGAATATGCTCACTTAACTGATTCATCTCGTTAATGGCATCCCAGGCGCTTTTATAGCTGATACCGGCATCTTTCGCTCCCTGGCTAATGGAACCGGAAAGCGCAATGTGTTTTAGTAGCGAAATCCGGCGCGGGTCGGCGAATAATTTTTGTTGGAGCTTAAGGGTGAGAAGGATTTCGGCCTGCATAACAATGTCCTGGCAAAAGTCTTATTGTGACGGAAAACGAACGCCACGCAAAGCTGACCGCACAAAAGGGGAGTGCTTTTCTGTGCTTAGCGGTTAGAATAGTCTCATGACTATATCTGGAGTTGACCATGTTAGAGTTATTAAAAAGTCTGGTATTCGCCGTAATCATGGTACCTGTCGTGATGGCCATCATCCTGGGTCTGATTTACGGTCTTGGTGAAGTATTCAACATCTTTTCTGGTGTTGGTAAAAAAGACCAGCCCGGACAAAATCATTGATTCCCTGAATGCCCGCTTAGTCGGGCATTTTCTTTTTCTCAACTTCCTGCTTTTCCTGCCGATATTTTTTCTTATCTACCTCACAAAGGTTAGCAATAACTGCTGGGAAAATTCTGAGCTAGCCGTTATATTGTCGCCTACATAACGTTACATTAAGGGGTTACCAATGGCTCGTAAATGGTTGAACTTGTTTGCCGGGGCGGCACTCTCTTTCGCTGTTGCTGGCAATACACTGGCAGATGAAGGGAAAATCACGGTGTTCGCCGCCGCATCACTGACTAACGCAATGCAGGACATTGCTACGCAGTATAAAAAAGAAAAAGGCGTGGATGTGGTTTCTTCTTTCGCTTCGTCATCTACTCTGGCCCGTCAGATTGAAGCGGGAGCGCCTGCGGATCTGTTTATCTCTGCCGATCAGAAATGGATGGATTATGCGGTTGATAAAAAAGCGATCGATACGGCTTCGCGCCAGACACTGCTCGGCAATAGCCTGGTCGTTGTAGCACCGAAAGCCAGCGAGCAGAAAGATTTCATCATCGACAGCAAAACCAACTGGACTTCGCTGCTGAATGGCGGTCGCCTGGCGGTTGGCGATCCGGAACATGTCCCTGCTGGCATTTATGCAAAAGAAGCACTGCAAAAACTGGGCGCATGGGATACGCTCTCCCCGAAACTGGCTCCGGCGGAAGATGTTCGTGGCGCGCTGGCGTTGGTCGAACGCAATGAAGCGCCGTTGGGCATTGTTTACGGTTCTGACGCAGTTGTCAGCAAAGGGGTAAAAGTGGTTGCCACCTTCCCGGAAGATTCACATAAAAAAGTGGAATATCCGGTTGCTGTTGTGGAAGGGCATAACAATGCGACAGTGAAAGCATTTTATGATTATCTGAAGGGACCGCAGGCAGCGGAAATCTTTAAACGTTACGGATTTACAACCAAGTAATGATACTGACCGATCCAGAATGGCAGGCAGTTTTATTAAGCCTGAAAGTTTCTTCCCTGGCTGTGCTGTTTAGCCTGCCGTTTGGGATCTTTTTTGCCTGGTTACTGGTGCGTTGCACGTTTCCGGGCAAAGCTCTGCTCGACAGCGTACTGCATCTACCGCTGGTGTTACCGCCCGTGGTCGTCGGTTACTTATTATTAGTTTCGATGGGACGGCGCGGATTTATCGGTGAACGTCTGTATGACTGGTTTGGTATTACCTTCGCCTTTAGCTGGCGCGGCGCGGTTCTCGCTGCCGCCGTCATGTCGTTTCCGCTGATGGTGCGGGCAATTCGTCTGGCGCTGGAAGGGGTTGATGTCAAACTCGAACAGGCCGCAAGAACACTGGGGGCCGGGCGCTGGCGCGTTTTCTTTACTATCACGTTACCGCTGACCTTACCGGGAATTATTGTTGGTACGGTACTGGCTTTTGCTCGTTCTCTCGGTGAGTTTGGTGCAACCATCACCTTTGTGTCGAACATTCCTGGTGAAACGCGAACCATTCCTTCTGCCATGTATACCCTGATCCAGACCCCCGGCGGGGAAAGTGGCGCGGCGAGACTGTGCATTATTTCTATTGCGCTGGCGATGATCTCCCTGTTGATTTCAGAATGGCTGGCCAGAATCAGCCGTGAACGGGCGGGGCGCTAATCATGCTGGAACTGAATTTTTCCCAGACCTTGGGCAACCATTGCCTGACCATTAATGAAACGCTGCCCGCCAATGGCATCACTGCTATCTTTGGCGTCTCCGGTGCCGGAAAAACTTCGCTGATTAACGCCATCAGTGGACTGACGCGCCCGCAAAAAGGGAGGATTGTCCTCAATGGTCGGGTACTAAATGATGCCGAAAAAGGTATCTGCCTGACGCCAGAAAAGCGTCGCGTTGGCTATGTTTTTCAGGATGCGCGGCTGTTTCCGCATTACAAAGTGCGTGGCAATCTGCGCTACGGCATGGCGAAAAGCATGGTCGATCAGTTCGATAAGCTGGTGGCGCTTTTAGGCATTGAACCGTTGCTTGACCGTTTACCAGGCAGCCTGTCCGGAGGCGAAAAACAGCGCGTAGCGATTGGGCGGGCTTTGCTGACGGCACCAGAATTGCTGTTGCTGGATGAACCGCTGGCGTCACTGGATATTCCGCGTAAACGCGAACTGTTGCCTTATCTGCAACGTCTGACGCGGGAAATCAACATCCCGATGTTGTATGTCAGCCATTCGCTGGATGAGATCCTCCATCTGGCAGACAGAGTGATGGTACTGGAAAACGGTCAGGTGAAAGCCTTTGGCGCACTGGAAGAAGTCTGGGGTAGTAGCGTGATGAATCCGTGGCTGCCGAAAGAGCAACAAAGTAGCATTCTGAAAGTGACGGTACTTGAGCATCATCCGCATTACGCGATGACTGCGCTGGCGCTGGGCGATCAGCATTTGTGGGTCAATAAGCTGGACGAACCGCTGCAAGCTGCGCTACGTATCCGCATTCAGGCTTCCGATGTTTCTCTGGTTTTACAACCGCCGCAGCAAACCAGCATTCGTAACGTATTGCGGGCAAAAGTTGTTAATAGTTATGACGACAACGGCCAGGTGGAAGTGGAACTGGAAGTCGGAGGTAAAACGCTGTGGGCGCGTATCAGCCCGTGGGCCAGGGATGAACTGGTGATCAAACCTGGCCTGTGGCTGTACGCGCAAATTAAAAGTGTGTCGATAACCGCCTGATTAAATCAGGTGGCTATAAATGAACTGGGCAATGCTGTCGGTGGTGTTATCACCAATCACAATGTTGGCGCGCGCTTTTACCGCGTCATCGGCGTTGCCCATCGCCACGCCTGTACCAGCGGCCTCCAGCATACTGATATCATTAAAGTTATCGCCGAACGCCACGACGTTTTCCATCGACCAGCCTTGCGCCTCAACCCATTTCGTCAAACGTTTACCTTTGCTGTTGCCGCCGCGTGCAATATCAACCTGATCGTGCCAGGACCATTCACACTCCAGTCCCAGTTCATGTTCGACATGCTTACCAAAATGCTGCAATTGCGGCAGGTCATCGTGCGTCAGGGCGAACTTCCATACGGCGTTAACTTGTTGCGCCGTTTCAGCCAGAGAAGCGACTTGTGTGAAAGTCGGACGCTGTTCCGGCGGCAGGGTTTGCGCCCAGTTAGACGTGCGAATGACATGCCCGGTCGGGTGCTCATAGACCATTGCATCATCCACATACATCAGACCGTGAATGTGGTGTTCATTCAGCATCTCAATGAGTTGCAGGGCTTTATTAACGGGCATTGGGTCCGCTTCCAGCACGGTTTTTGCATGATAATCATACAAATAGGTGCCATTACAGCAAATAGCAGGTGTATCCAGCGCCAGCGCCTGATAAAAAGGATGAATAGCGACGTGATGGCGACCTGTGACGATGATTAATTGATAGCCTGCTTCGCGAGCGCGGGCCAGGGCTTCTATCGATGAAGGAAGCAGGGTCTTTTTCGGGGTCAATAAGGTGCCGTCTAAGTCGAGAGCAATCACGCGTGTGGTCATGGCGTATTCCAGATTAAGGTTAAGAATTTTCGTATGCGCGAATGGTACACCGATACCACTATCGGACAAAATTCTGCGTTTTAATTCAGCATTCACCGCCAAAAGCGACTAATTTTAGCTGTTACAGTCAGTTGCTAAATGCAAAGGAGCATTCATGAAGCAAACAGTTTATATCGCCAGCCCTGAGAGCCAGCAAATTCACGTCTGGAACCTGAATCATGAAGGCGCACTGACGCTGACACAGGTTGTCGATGTGCCGGGGCAGGTGCAGCCGATGGTGGTCAGCCCGGACAAACGTTATCTCTATGTTGGTGTTCGCCCTGAGTTTCGCGTCCTGGCGTATCGTATCGCCCCGGACGATGGCGCACTGACCTTTGCCGCAGAGTCTGCGCTGCCGGGTAGTCCGACGCATATTTCCACCGATCACCAGGGGCAGTTTGTCTTTGTAGGTTCTTACAATGCGGGTAACGTGAGCGTAACGCGTCTGGAAGATGGCCTGCCAGTGGGCGTCGTCGATGTGGTCGAGGGGCTGGACGGTTGCCATTCCGCCAATATCTCACCGGACAACCGTACGCTGTGGGTTCCGGCATTAAAGCAGGATCGCATTTGCCTGTTTACGGTCAGCGATGATGGTCATCTCGTGGCGCAGGACCCTGCGGAAGTGACCACCGTTGAAGGGGCCGGCCCGCGTCATATGGTATTCCATCCAAACGAACAATATGCGTATTGCGTCAATGAGTTAAACAGCTCAGTGGATGTCTGGGAACTGAAAGATCCGCACGGTAATATCGAATGTGTCCAGACGCTGGATATGATGCCGGAAAACTTCTCCGACACCCGTTGGGCGGCTGATATTCATATCACACCGGATGGTCGCCATTTATACGCCTGCGACCGTACCGCCAGCCTGATTACCGTTTTCAGCGTTTCGGAAGATGGCAGCGTGTTGAGTAAAGAAGGCTTCCAGCCAACGGAAACCCAGCCGCGCGGCTTCAATGTTGATCACAGCGGCAAGTATCTGATTGCCGCCGGGCAAAAATCTCACCACATCTCGGTATACGAAATTGTTGGCGAGCAGGGACTACTGCATGAAAAAGGCCGTTATGCGGTCGGGCAGGGACCAATGTGGGTGGTGGTTAACGCACACTAACCGCTGATTTAACCGGCGCAGTCTCTCCTGCGCCGGTGTATTAACCTATCTCCTGTAACGCATGTCTCTGGCGTTCGACGATATTGGTCCACAAATTGTCTTTATCGTCAGTCCACAAATTAATCAGCAAGGCAAAAAAGCGTTCAGCTGCCGGAGAAAGCACGGCATCTTTGCGGCGAATAATCCCCAATGTCCGACGTATAACGGGTTCCACCAGTGGGATACCAATAATCGAAGAATAGGGCGCATGGGGCATTGCCAGACCAGGAAGCGCCGAAATCCCCAGTCCTGCCTCCACTAGTCCTAATGACGTCGAAAGATGACGCACTTCGTAAAACCAGTCCAGCTTCCAGGGCTTGTCGGCTAGCTGTTGTTCTATCAACAATCGGTTGCCGCTGGAGGAACGTACGCCAATCATTTTGTAACCCACTAACTCCTGCCATTCTACAAGCTGCTTTTTGGCCAATGGATGGTCACGCCGACAGGCCAGCACGAATGGCTCGTTGACCAGTGGGGTAAAATCAATGGATGAATTTGTGACGTTGTTCATGTTTATGCCAAAGTCTGATTCGTTACACAGCACCGATTCCATGCAATTATTCGTGCCTTGTTCCAGAATCCGCACTTTAATATTGGGATACAGCTCATTAAATTTACCGATTGCCAGCGGTAAAAAATAAAATACTGCGGTCGGAATACACGCTAACGTCACCATACCACGATGATAAGCATTCATATCACGAATATTAAAAAGCGTTTCATCGAATTTCTTTATTAATTCCCGCGCCTCCGGGAGCAACCTTTTTCCTGCTTTTGTTAACGTAACCTTGCGAGTTGTACGCTCAAATAGTTGAATATGTAAATCTTCCTCCATCTTTTTTATTCTTCGCGTTAATGCAGGTTGCGTAATATTGAGTAATTTAGCGGCATTGTTAAATGAACTGGACTCTGCCAGTATGACAAATGCCTTCATACTTGATAATTCATGCTTCATTATTACTCCGGAAAATGGAAGCGACGATTTTGGGTGGCTGGTCGTTAAAAATTTTAACTGCATTTAGCCAACTTAAATTAATGAAAAAATGTTATTAATCGTTGAGCTAAAGTCATTAGAGATGCTTTGTCCTTAAT
>NZ_SJWV01000529.1:0-660 GCF_004352695.1 Escherichia sp. KCJ4928 | reverse complement strand
ATCTCCGTGAATCCCCCGCCACCTTTCCGGTGCGCGGGGTTTTGTCTTTTTTCACCGGGAATACATGTATGAATCCGTCTGATGCCATTGAGGCAATTGAAAAACCGCTCTCCTCCCTGCCTTACTCACTTTCCCGTCACATCCTGGAACATCTGCGCAAACTCACCAGCCACGAACCCGTGATTGGCATTATGGGAAAAAGCGGGGCCGGTAAATCTTCACTCTGTAATGCACTGTTTCAGGGGGAGGTCACCCCGGTCAGTGATGTTCACGCCGGCACCCGGGAAGTGCGGCGCTTCCGTCTGAGTGGCCACGGTCACAGCATCGTTATCACTGACCTGCCCGGGGTGGGCGAGAGCCGGGACAGGGATGCAGAGTATGAGGCCCTGTACCGTGACATTCTGCCTGAACTTGACCTGGTGCTGTGGCTGATTAAAGCCGATGACCGTGCCCTGTCTGTGGATGAGTATTTCTGGCGACACATACTGCACCGGGGACATCAGCGGGTACTGTTTGTGGTGACGCAGGCCGATAAAACGGAGCCCTGCCATGAATGGGATATGGCCGGTATTCAGCCTTCTCCTGCACAGGCACAGAATATTCGCGAAAAAACGGAGGCGGTATTCCGTCTGTTCCGGCCCGTACATCCGGTTGTGGCCG
>NZ_SJWV01000528.1:0-663 GCF_004352695.1 Escherichia sp. KCJ4928 | reverse complement strand
CTATTTTCCATGACATAATCATGAATAGCAGATATAGTGTTTCTGAATTCTGAAATAGTTGACTCTTGAAGTGATATATCTATGTCTAGCTCGACAACTTTAGTTGCTTTCTCGGCTTTTTTTGCTTTCGCCTTAGATTCATAATCATCGAATTTTTTTATAAATGAGGATAGCTGTGAAAGTTCTTCCAGCTTTTTTTCGTATGCAAGGAACAATGTTTTAATGTTTCTAAGATGACCATTCTGCTTGATTATTGCTGTTTTTGAATTCAGCTTAATTGATATTTCAGAAATAGACGCCTCGATCTTTTCAAGATCAGATAAAATAGAGTCTTTGCGTGCATCAATAAGAACACGTTGGAAATCATCAATTTTTTTCTTGAATCCTAAAACATCCTTTAGTTCTTTCCCTATGTTATCACCAAGTCCAGCTTTTAGCTTATTATAAAGATCTATTACTTCATCTTCATCAATATAATTATCCCCAATCAGAGCTTGTATCTTGTTGAGTTCTGACTTTAAAATGGCTTTTTTATTTCTCAAGTTATCTAAGCTATCTTCGTAGAGTACTATTTCATCTCGAACAAAATCAAAAGTTTTATCACCTTCAAGTAATTCCATTTCTTGCTTTATAATCTTTACTTGATGATCAAGATCATTAACC
>NZ_SJWV01000527.1:0-663 GCF_004352695.1 Escherichia sp. KCJ4928 | reverse complement strand
ATCAATTGCTTATCATTTCACAAGATCGTTTAACTCATTAAATAAGGATCTACACGCTTTTTGCGTGTAGATTCTTATAAATTTCTGACTACGACAGATGTTTAATTTTTTAAATTATCGTCTTTATTCTCGATTTTTGTGTCTTCACCCTCAATGAATTTATCTTCTGAAGAGAGCTGTTCATCTGGAACAGGTTGTCCAGCATTCTCCACATCTTCAAGCCACAGCAGAAGACGTAATATTTCATCTATATTTTCGAAGCTAACATAATCGTAGCGACGATGGGTAGCATAAATTTTTCGTGCTAATTTTTTATCTGTGATAATTGGTATTCCGATTTCCTTTGCATATTTCCTTACGGCTAAGGCTACCTCATTAGTTTCTCTTACAGAAATCAATGGAATAGTTGAAAGATGTGGCTTAAAGTATATCCCTATTGCAATGTGAGTAGGGTTGGCAATCATCAAACGACTATTACTGACATCAGACTTCAATTGCTCAGAAAGAATTTCCTGATTCGCTCTCTGCGTTTAGACTTAATTTCTGGATTTCCTTCTTGCTCCTTGTATTCTCTTTTAACTTCTTGTTTATCCATTTTCATATCTTTCATAAATAAAAAATATTCAGCGATAAAATCAAAAATTAAGACAATTATCATACTGC
>NZ_SJWV01000526.1:0-670 GCF_004352695.1 Escherichia sp. KCJ4928 | reverse complement strand
CAGAGCGGACAACATCTGAAGTCAGAACTGATAATGTTGCAGCTCTCCGTCAGGGAACCTCCGGTGCAAAAGTGCAGACCAGCACATCAACCGGAAATCAGCATAAATACCAGACCCGTGTGGTATCTAATGCCAACAAGGTTAACCTGAAGTTTGAAGAAGCGAAGCCTGTACTGGAAGAGCAGCTGGCTAAATCCATCGCGAACATCCTGTAAATTACCCATCCGGCCCGGACAGATTGTACCGGGCCGATATTCCTGCCCCGGATGAATATATGAACCGTGCAGAATATCGTCTCTCGCAGGTACTCTTTCCTGCGGGAGCTATGGCTGTGAAACTGTCTGATATATCGTTTAATCTGAACAGATTCAGTCGGGGACTAGGATATGCAGGAAAAATTACAAATTTTGCCGACTGGATCACTGAGTTTGGTAAGGCTGCCCGGACAGGTAACTGGCGTCCTTTTTTTGTTAAAACAGAAACCATCATAGCAGGTAATGCCGCAACGGCTCTTGTTGCTCTGGTCTTCAGTATTCTTACCGGAAGCGCTTTAGGCATTATCGAGTATGGTTTACTGATGGCTGTCACCGGTGCACTGATTGATGAAACGCTTGTGGAAAAAGCGAATAAGTTCTGGGGCATTTAAATAATATATAAGACAGACTGTCTA
>NZ_SJWV01000525.1:0-671 GCF_004352695.1 Escherichia sp. KCJ4928 | reverse complement strand
ATGGAAGGACGCATGGAAGGACGCATGGAAGGAGCGCTTGAAAAAGCCCTGGCTATTGCGTGCCAGCTTCAGAAAATGGGGATGACGCCGGAGCAGATTAAGCAGGCTACCGGACTTTCCGATGACGAACTGAAGAAAATCACTCACTGATGAGAACCACAAAGCCCGGCAAAATGCCGGGTTTTTTTGTCAGCAGGAGCAGAGCAAACAGCATGACGATTGCAGAACGTCTTGTTCAAAAAGGCGCTCTTGAAGTGGCGCGGGAAGCAGCCTGCCGGCTTCGGGATATGGGCTGGCCGCCGGAACGGATTCAGGAGGCAACCGGACTTTCCGGTGAAGAACTGAAAAAGCTGTTTCCTGATGAGCAGTAGCCTGGCATTCTGCCAGGCTGTGAATCACGCTCACACATCCTCTGCCGTTTCCCCCAGTTCATTTTCCAGACGCCAGATGATATCTGCCTTGCGCATCCCCTGCATGTGAGGCAGCAGGTCACGGACTGAAAGTGCCTGGGTGGTCCTCCAGACGGTGACATCCACCTGCTCCGCATTTTCCCAGGCGTGCCATGTTCTCTGTGTCACGCCAAATTCTCTGGCCGCTTTTTCGCGTGACCAGAGCATGCTTTTTCGCCAGATTCGCAGTTCCCAGCCGGTCATAAAACACCTTTGAAAAAG
>NZ_SJWV01000524.1:0-673 GCF_004352695.1 Escherichia sp. KCJ4928 | reverse complement strand
AAAAAATCAGTACAGCATCCTGTGGGTGGAGCACCAGGACAAGGGGCGTCTTGAGCTGAATTTTGTCATCCCGAATATGGAGCTGGCGAGCGGAAAACGGCTCCAGCCCTATTACGACCGGGCGGACCGTCCGCGAATCAATGCCTGGCAGACACTGGTGAATCACCATTACGGGCTGCACGACCCGAACGCACCGGAGAACAGGCGGACACTTGTCACCCCGAATAATCTGCCGAAAGCGAAACAGGAGGCCGCAGAAGCGATTACGAGGGGAGTGGAGGCTCTTTACCATGCCGGAGCGCTAAAAACGCGTCAGGATGTCACTGAGGCGCTTACAGCGGCAGGTTTTGAGGTGGTGAGGACAACCAGGAGCAGTATCAGTATCGCCGACCCGGAGGGCGGGCGTAATCTCAGGCTGAAAGGGGCGCTGTATGAGCAATCTTTTACAAATGGGGACAGACTTCGAGAAGAAACTGAAAGAGCGTGCCGTCTCTACAGAGAACATGCTGAACAGCGAGTTCAGGAAGCTCGAAGCGTCTGTAGACAGGGAACTGAACTTAAACGGGCAGAAAATCAGAGACGCTATCAGCGCACACACAGCAGCGGTGAAAGAACAACTGGAGACGCTGAACAGTGCCGTGAACGCGCAGTTCAGCGCCACAGAGAACGAACT
>NZ_SJWV01000523.1:0-678 GCF_004352695.1 Escherichia sp. KCJ4928 | reverse complement strand
ATACAGTATGAGAAGGAATAGCATCTCTCCCCAATCTGATAATAAAGATATGATATCTCCATCAAGAGTTTTAAAAAGCAGTGATTTATGATTACTCCAAAATACTTTGATCGCCAATGCAAAAAAACAATATAAAGAATTGCTTTAACAAATTCTTTTACGGTTTTTAAGCCAAATATACGCTTTAAGCCATTTACTGGATTCAATGAATCAAACTTAAATTTAACAGCTTCAGTTGCTAATTGCATTTTACTTTGAAACCAGGAGACAAGTATTGTTGTGAACATGCAAACCAGCAAAAAAGGAATGTTCGTTTTCAACCAACCAACCCCCATAGCTTTAAAATAGTCCCAAATATCTGGTTTAGCGTTATGATCAAGGATGTATTCAAGAATCGACATAATGTGATGCACATCAAAAACATATCCGAGATATAAAGTACCCACAAGCATTATTACAGAGATGGTTAAGTCTCTACTTTTTAGAATTTGCCCTTTTTTAGAAGCATCCTGGAGTTTCTTTTGTGTTGGCTTTTCAGTTTTATTGGCCATGAAACACTCTATTTCTCAATGTATAGTTGCAATTGTTCTGGGAAAAAGGATAACGGCATTACTCGTTCAGCCAGTATTGGGGCAAAATAAATAATTAATATTAAAAATGCCAGCGCACTTTTGACAG
>NZ_SJWV01000522.1:0-678 GCF_004352695.1 Escherichia sp. KCJ4928 | reverse complement strand
CTGCGTGGCCGCCCTTCAGTCCGGACGCCGGTATATCGGTATCGAGCTGCTTGAACAGTATCACCGTGCCGGACAGCAACGACTGGCCGCCGTGCAACGGGCCATGCAGCAGGGGGCCGCGAATGATGACTGGTTTATGCCGGAGGCTGCGTAAATGAACTATGCCGGACACGAAAAACTGCGCGCCGAAGTGGCGGAGGTGGCCAATGCCATGTGCGACCTGCGTACAACCATGAATGAGATGGAGCAGCGGTACAGCTTTAATGCCGACACCCTGCCGGAACGTCTGGTGCGTCAGACGCTGTTTCGCGCAAACCGCCTCCTGATGGAGGCATATACCGAAATTCTGGAACTGGATGCGTGCTTTAAAGATTGAGAAGGAGACGAGAATGTACGGAACATGCGAAACGCTATGCCGGGCGCTGGCAGCAAAGTATCCGGGAGACACGCCGCTGATGCTGGTTATCTGGTCCCCGGAAGAAATTCAGTCCCTCGCTGACGGAATGGATATTTCCCTGTCCGATCATGAAATCAGGACCGTCCTGGCGCGCCTGGAGGACATTCCGGAAGACCAGCGGACTGAATCCGGTATTTCTTCCGCCACTGCGATGGAGATTATCAGCAACGTGAGCGAAAACCGCCAGGTGACCGTCCCGGCTGAACTGCTGGCGTCCCTGA
>NZ_SJWV01000521.1:0-679 GCF_004352695.1 Escherichia sp. KCJ4928 | reverse complement strand
CCTTGTAATATATCAGGTTTAAAAATACTACTTTTTGTTCCGAAATTTTTAAATGAAACGCGAAATATAAATGAAGAAAGAAGAGTAGCTATTTTACGTTTGACCTTCAACATTAACTCGTACATTACAACCTCTTTTTAAAATTTGAGGAAAAATCTACAAGGGTATCTACATCAAATTCCCACCAAGAACAATTTATATTTTGTCTGGTCCTAATGACTCTCGCAGGAACACCACCTACGATAGTATAAGGTTGAACATCTTTGGTAACAACCGCCCCAGCTCCAATAACTGCTCCATCACCAATTGTCACACCATCCATTACGATGGCATTTACGCCAATCCAAACATCATTGCCTATGATGACTCTCTCTGATTCGGTGATTGATTCAATCACTTTTTCATTAACTCTATAATTTTTCAATCTATAAGGGAAGCAGGTATTTTCCGAGTAAAATACCGGATGTGTTGAAAGAAAATCAACTGGGTGTTTTCCAAGGCCTATTTTAACGCCTTCTGCAATAGAACAAAATTTACCAATTTCACAATTATTAACGGAGGCGGTGCCTGCGAAATACGTATAATCACCTACTATAGAATTAGTTATATTTGCACGACAGAATAAAACAGTGTAGCGACCGAATTGTGTAGACCGATTTTTTCTTTTATAAAAATATGA
>NZ_SJWV01000520.1:0-688 GCF_004352695.1 Escherichia sp. KCJ4928 | reverse complement strand
GATTTCCGGGTAGTGTGGTTTCAGACGTTGTTCGATTTCATTCTGTAGCGCCTGAAGTGTGCCTGATTTGAGGTTTTTTGTGCTCTGGCGGTCGAAAAGAATTTCAATGCGGATCATGTTCTCATCTCCCTTCTCTTTTTGCTGTATGCATATACAGTATTCTAATAACTGAATCCGCACACAGTCAAATGTCATTGTTCTGACTAAAAAACGATCAATTCTCTGAGAGTGTGGCTGTATGCCTGCTGTGGAGTGCTGTGTCCAGCTTATCCACAGCATTTTGTGCACGGTTCTGTGGACAAAATACCTGGTTACCCAGGCCGTGCCGGCACGGCCTGATGGAGGCCGCATGTGAGAGGAGAATTCCCATGCCAAACTGGTGCAGTAACCGTATGCATTTTTCTGGTGAACCGGCACAGATCGCTGAGATTAAACGACTGGCCAGTGGTGCCGTCACACCGTTTTATCGCCGCGCCATAAATGAAGGTATTCAGCTGTTTCTGGCCGGAAGTGCCGGACTTCTGCAGACCACTGAAGATGTGCGGTTTGAACCATGCCCCGGACTGACGGCTGCCGGGCGTGGCGTTGTATCGCCGGAGAATATCGCGTTCACCCGCTGGCTGACACACCTGCAGAACGGTGTACTGCTGGATGAACAAAACTGCCTGATGCTGCATGAACTCTGGCT